>CBDAFK010000038.1:0-8222 GCA_965195235.1 uncultured Desulfobacterales bacterium
GCCAGGCAGGCGCCAAGACCGATCGGAATCCTGTAAAAGTTATCATTATATGGTCTATCCATGAGTTCTTGATACGATACCCTTTTCCCTTGAATCAAATTCCAAAACAATTCCAGAAAAACATAGGGGTGTTTGCTGATCTTCGCTACAGACAGGACCTCTTTTGAAAGTAATGCCTGTGTCGTGGATCTGATTGCATTCAGCGTATGATTGCAAAGCCACACAACTCCCCTCCCAGGTAATCTAACAAACCAATCAGTGTCAAGATTAATAGCCCTTAATTCCGCTGGATAATATCCGGAAAGAATAAGAAGGGTGAAAGCCAGTGCACCAAACATTAAAAGCTCAAGCATCCCTACTACATGAAATGCTGTGTAGGGTACATAATCAACAGGATAGGGAAGGATAGCATAAAGTGGTTGAGGATAAACACCTAAGAAAATACACAAAAAGGCAGCAATACCCATCGCCAGGCACATGTTAAATGGAGGTTCTTTTGTCCTTATACCCGAATCATCACTAAAAAACGTAAAATAAGGAACTTTGATGCCGGCATGATGGAATACGCCGGCCGAGGCAAAGTACAACATAAACCATATAACAGGCAGATGCTCCATGCCCACTGCGCTGAGAGTCATTGATTTGCTTATAAAACCGGAGGTAAGCGGAAGCCCGGAAATTGAAGCAGCGCCTATTATGCAACATATAGCCGTAAAGGGCATGGTCTTATAAAGCCCCCCTAAATCTGTAGCTTTGATCTTTCCGGTCATATGAAGAACAGATCCTACAGACATAAAGAGAAGCGCCTTATATATGATATGACAAAATGCATGGGCGGTCACACCATTAATGGCTAATGGCGTGCCTATTCCGATACCGCATATCATGAATCCTACCTGGTTAATCAGGCTATATGCAAGTACCCCCCTCATGTCATTTTCAATAACAGCGTAAAAAATGGGGAAACAGGTCATAAATGCGCCGGCCCATATCAAAATATCAGCGCCCGGGAAAGTTCTTGCCAGAATATATACTGCGCTCTTAGTGGTTAAGGCGCTCATAAATACAGCGCCGGTAACCGTTGCCCTGGGATAAGCATCAGGAAGCCATGCATGGAGTGGAAAAACAACTGCATTCAAGCAAAATCCAACAAATATAAGGTAAGAAGCTGGATCACTTAATCCTATATAACTAAATTCATTTGTACCCCGCTTATGGACATACAAAATTATTCCTGCTAATAAAATTATTCCCCCAACAAAGTGCCACAGGAAATATCTAAATCCTGCAGAGTGTGGTTCCTTTGTTTTTTGTGTGCATACAAGGACCACAGATCCTACAGCCAATATTTCCCAAAAGACATAGAGAGAAAGTAAATCTCCTGTAAAAGTAACGCCTAAAGCGCCTCCGGCATAACAAAAGGCCGCCGCATGCTGCCGGTCGTCTTTTACATGAAGCGCATAAAGAACAGCTATAAAAGTTATGAGAACAAATATATATCCAAAGACCAGGCTAAGATTATCTACCCTCGCAAGGATGAGATCATAGTCCAGAAACTTGATGATACAGCTCTTGCCTTTAGGCATATTAAGAATGTTTATAAACGCAAGAACAGGTAACAGCAACATATACGCAGATTTGAGCCGCCCTCTCAAAAAAGGGATAAGAAAGGCCCCGATGATAAATATTGCCGCTGGCGGGACAGAGTTAATCATAATAATCTTCCTTTCTTTTAACCAGTAGGCGCAATGCTTTTGCTATAAAAATAAGACTGACACAGGAAATAAATCCATATACAGCAAAAAACACGGGAACTGTTTCCCATGAAAAATGACCATGCTTATGAACAAAGAGATCAATAATAAGAAGGATTAGCAGCGATATATAAAAATAGTTCCTCACCCTTGTTCTATTTTTTGTGGAATCAAGAAAAGTTAATTCTTTTTTTCTCTTTTTCATATAGATTTCCTCTCTGCCTGCAATGCAATCTAAAGCAACCAAAAAAGCATGCCAAGATATATAAAACCTATCAAAACCGCAGCATAAAAAATATTCTTATATTTTTGTGTGCCTTCATGGCCAAGCTCCATTGTTTCCTCAAAATTAGTCAGCCAGGCGCTTATTTCACCATTATCCTGTTTATAGACAACCTCTTCCACCCCTTCTTCTATTACTTTTTCAATTACTCCCATCTCACATATCTCCAAAAAGGTTTCTCACCGCCATTTTTACAATATCCAACTTATCCTACTCCCAATATGTTTTGTACAGCCAGAGTTGTTATACTGAAAAAGCGAACAAATGCATCCGGTGCGATCCCAAAGATAACGGACAACAGAGCTGTAATGACAAGAGGGATTACCATCATCATGGGCGCTTCATCAAAATGCGGGGTAACATCATCCAGCGGCTTTTTGAAAAAGCCCTTGTAAACGACAGGAAAGAAAAAGACTATATCAAGTATAGAACTCGCAAAAAATACAAGCAAGAAAATAATCTGGTTTGCTTCAAAAGTGCCGAGGCATAAATACCACTTGCTGATAAACCCATTAACAGGAGGAATCCCTGAAAGCCCGATAGCCCCTATAGCAAAGGCGCCAAAGGTCAATGGCATCTGTCTTCCCAGTCCATCTAATTGGCTGACATAATCCTTGTGTGCTTTTACATGTATGGCTCCGGCACAAAAAAAGAGCGTAATTTTCATAAAAGCATGATTCGCCATGTGGATGATTCCCCCGGTCATGGAACTCTTGGTCAGAAGAATAGCTCCGAGAATGATCATAGCAAGATTATTAATAGTGGAAAAGGCGAGCCTTCGTTTCAGATGATCCTGCCCTACTGCAAGGAATCCGGCCCCAACCACTGTAAAAGAGATAACATATGCCATGATTAACCAGATCTCTAAATCATGGAGAAGAGCCGGACCAAACACATAAAGAATGACTCTTAAACAACCAAACACACCGGCTGTAACAACTGCCACTGCATGCAGAAGCGCGCTTACAGGGGTAGGAGCAATCATAGCGGTAGGAAGCCATTCATGCAACGGCATAATACCTGCTTTGACACCAAAACCGCAGATGAGCAGGATGAACAGGAATATAAGGAGACCGTCAGAACCACTGCCTGCCAAAAATCCGCCGGCTTTAAAATCGAGAGTGCCGGCCTGATGATAGATCATTGCTATGGCAAAGAGCAGGACGCAACCTGCGGTAAGGGTATAGGCGAAATATTTTCTCCCTGCAATGATCGCTTCTGGCGATTCCTTGTGGATTACCAGAGGATAAGTAGCAACGGTAAGCATTTCATAAAATACGAGAAAAGTAAGAAGATTAGCAGAAAATGCGATCCCGATTGTTGATGTAAGGCACATGGCAAACGCGAAAAAGTATCTCGTTTGCGCATGTTCGTTAAGCGCTCTCACATAACCTATGGAATAAAAAGAGGTTGCGATCCAGAGAGAGGATGCGATCAATCCGAACATCATCCCAAAGGCGTCTATTCTGAATTGCAACAAAAGCCCGGGATAAAAAGTGATGAGGGTGTATTCGATCACTTTTCCCTGCAAGATCAAAGGAACCATGGAAAGGACGATCAGAAACTTTGCCAGGCCTGCTATAATGGTCCACGACTCCCGGAGATTCCTGTTCTTTTCCCCGGTGGCAAGAATCAGAAAAGCAGCGATCATTGACACCAAGACAGCCCAAAGGGGTCTTGATGAATACACAACATCCATTTCTATCCTCCCAATCCTTAAAAGCTCGCAGGGACTGCAAACTGAATTATAGACGAAATAATATTTCCGCTAAAGAGGCCGAGGAGAATAACCCCTGCTGCCATGATAATAATAGGAACAAGCATGGTAAGAGGGGCCTCGTCTCTTTGTATTTCCAGATGTGTTTCCCCGCCATCATTGGCGTACGCCGGCTGCATCGGTTTAAAATAAGCGCATTCGATAACCCTGAAAAACAGAACTGCATTTATCAAACTGCTGCATAACAGCGCTGCCGCGCACACCCACTGACCGGCCTCGATAGTACCCAGAATAAGATACCACTTGCTGAAAAATCCACATGTCGGCGGAATGCCACAAAAGGAAAGAGCGGCTATCGTAAACGCAGCCATAGTAAACGGCATCTTCTTATTCAGATAACGCATCTCGTATATATTTTGTGTCCCTGTTTTATAAAATACAGCACCCACAACCAGAAACATACACGCCATCATAGTAGCGTCATTCATGATATGAAGGATAGCCCCCGTGAGTCCGATTTGATTCGCTACACTCACACCAATCACGATATACCCGACTTCCGCAACTAAGATATAGACCAGCATCCTCTTGATGTCTGTTTGAGCAAGCGCCTTAATCCCACCGAAAAAAATAGCAAAGACCGACAGCCATGCTAATATGGGCATTACCGGCACTATCTCCACGGAAAAATGGGGCTGAAATATCGTAAACATTATCCTGATCATCACATACGCTGCAACCTTTGTCATCAAAGGAGCAATTAGCGCGCTCACAGCAGAAGGAGCCGTAGCGTATGCATCCGGCATCCATATATGCAACGGAAAAAGCGCCCCTTTGATCATTATACCCACGGTAAAAAAGGCAAAGGCGACAAGGATAACCTTGGAGTGATACATGTCCGGTAGTATGCCGGATAGATCAGCCATGTTAAGAGAGCCGGTTGCTATATAAAGATACCCAATGCCTAACAGGTAAAAACAGGCGCCGATAGTACCTAAAATGATATAATTGAAGGCGGCTACCGGCGCTCCTTCTTCACCGATTGCTATGAGGGCATAGCAGGAAAGGGAGGAAATCTCCAAAAAAACGAAGAGATTGAACACATCTCCTGTAATCACAATACCAAGGAGCCCGGTGACAAGGAGGAGATAAAGTGTATAAAAAGGCACCGTCTTCTCCGGGAGTTCCTCTTCCACGCTTTTCTTTGAATAAACAGCAACCATCAGGCTGATAAAAGAAACGATGAGCAACACAAATGCGTTGAGATAATCCAGCGCATATTCTATCCCCCATGGAGGCGCCCACCCTCCCATACGATAGGAAAATTTGCCGGTCGTCATGACAGTATTTAATATACCTAAGGCGGCGATAACAGGTATAACAAGGACGGCGACAACCCATGGATAGCAAAGTCTCTTTTTCCACCACCCAATCAACGGGACAAGGAAAGAAGCAATCAAGGGGACCACTATAACCAAAGCAGCAAATTGTTCTGCCATTTTTAGACTCCTGTATCCTTTCTGATCTTCAGGATCTCACCTTCGTCCAATGTGTTATATCTTTTGTAGATTAAGATAAGTACCGCAAGCGCGACACCTGTTGTGGCAATAGATACCACAATTGCGGTAAGCATAAGTACATGGGGCAAAGGGTTTATGTATTGGGCGACATCAATGACTTCATGGCCGTGGCCATGGCCGGAAAGTATCGGAACTGTCGCGCCTGCTTTCACACCTGTAGAAACGTAAAAAAGGATTATCGCAGACTGGAATATATTCATCCCAATCAGTTTTTTGACAAAATTCCTCTTACCCACCATCGCATAAAGACCGATCATCATCAGGACTATATACATCCAGAAGTTATATTTGCTGATTACATAGTCAAGCATGTCGCTCTCCTTCTCCCTTGCGTTTCTTTCTCAACATCAGCACGCACCCAATCCCGGCAGTAAAAATTACCGTTGTCTCACCAAGCGTGTCATAACTCCTGTAATCCCCAAGTACGGCGGTTACCATATTCGGTGTTGCTGTCTTCTCTATGGATTCCTGAATATATCCTGGTGAAACATGTGAACTGGCCGGAGAATTGGGATCACCCCAATCCGGCATCTCTCCAGTGCCGTATATGAGCAGCGCCCCTGTCATAATGACTGAGATTAAAGCAATAACTTTCAATCTTTTGACCTCCTTTTTGTTTTACTGACAGCCGCAATAAACAATACTGTTCCAACTCCAGCCCCCACACAGGCCTCGGTAAAAGCAACATCCACGGCCCCCATTTCCGTCCAGAGAACGCACATAAAAAAGCTGTAAGCGCCTAAAATAATAACAGCAGCCAAAAGATCCTTAATGGTGATAGCTGCAACCGCACAGATAACAACAAAAATACATAAAATAAGATCGAGTTGCCAGATCATTTGTTTTTCTCCATAGTCCATGGTTTAACACCACACCGAAAAGCGGCCCTGGAAATGGCATGAGTCGCTGTAGGATTGGCCATAAACATAAACACAGCAATAACGAGCAACTTAATTCCGTCTAAAACAGCTCCATGAAAAAAGGTCTGGTATAATGCAAGACCGATAAGACATATAAGCACTCCAAGGGTGTCGCCTTTTCCTGTGGCATGCATCCTGGAATAAAAGTCTGGAAAACGTATCAGGCCGATGGTCCCTGTAGTGAGAAAAAAACATCCTGTTAAAATAAACACTATGGATATTATTTTAATGATTTCCATTAAATTTTACCTCTCCCTTCAAAGTATTTGGCTGCTGCGAGTGTCCCAATAAAATTTAAAAGAGCATATACCAGGCTGATATCAATGAACATCTCTATCCTTTTGTAAATAAAACCAATGAGCACCAGAACTATTAATGTTTTTGTGCCGATTGCTCCGACGCTCACAATCCTGTCAATAATGGTCGGCCCAAATACTACCCGATACAGACAGACTAAAACAAGCAAGCAAAGATAAATGCTTACGCCCAAATAAAAATTTTCCATATCTCCGCTCCCAAACTTAGTTTGCTTTACTCCCAATCAGCTTATCAGCCAACTTATTGTTTTGACATCAGGTTATACTTTTTTAGTTTTGCATACAACGTGCTGCGGCTTACATTGAGCTGTTTTGCAACCTGCAATTTATTCCAGTTGCACTCCTGCAAAATCTTCATAAGGAATCTTTTTTCATTTTCCTCAAAAGAGGTTATTCCTTCATTTTTTTCTGTTAACACTTCGTGTAAGATGCGGGAAGGCAGGAGTTTACGCTCAATTACTTCACCCTCTGCCAGGAGGAAGGCATGTTGTATCGAGTTTTCCAACTCCTTGACATTGCCCGGCCATGAATAATCCATTAATATTTCCATCGTATCAGATGTAATATCTCTAATATTTTTCCCTGTTTCTACATTCAGGATTTCCAGGAAGTATTCTATTAAAAGGGGGATATCATCTTTTCTTTGCCTTAAAGAAGGTAGATGTATATTTATCACATTAAGCATATAAGAAAATTCTTCATTAAAAGTTCCTCTTTCGACCTCTTTCCCAAGATCAGCATTAACAGCGGCAATGATTCTTACATCTATGTTTATAGTTTTTGTCCCTCCAAGCCTTTTTATTGATCCATCCCGCAAGAATTTCTGAAATTTGATCTGGGTCAATGGAGACATCTTGTCAATCTCACACAAAAACACTGTCCCGCCATTATTTAGTTCCAGGCATCCTTTCTTCCGGGATACCGCCCCTTCAAAGGCGCCTATCTCGTGACCCAAAAGACCGCTTTCTACAATAAACTGCGGATAAGCCGAACAGTTATACACATCAAAGGGGTGATTTTTTCTTGCGCTGTTTAAATGAATAGATCGTGCCACCAATGCTTTTTCCGTCCCTTCTTCACCACAAATCAAAACTGTGGTATCAGTGGGAGCAAGATTTAATATCATATTATAGACCTGCTTCATTTTTGCAGATCGTTTATTGATGTCCTGTATTCTCAAGTTTAATCCTTAAATGCCAATTAAGATTAATCCTGCTCTTTTCTTGAAGGGAGTCCTCCAGCAGATATGTCTAAAAAGATCGAGACAATAACAGCCATGACGGCAATTCCTACACCGGTCTCAATACCAAGAATCCCGAGCGATCTTGCATGCGCTGTTCCAACATGCAAAATCTTGTCAAGCGCTCCATAATCCAAAAAATTCCCACCAAGGATTATACACAACAACCCAATTCCTGCGTATAAAAGGACCCCGAGACTGCATAAAATGGTGTTTACTTTCTCTGACATCATGCGCAAAGTGTTGTCCAGTCCATAAGTTATTACCAATAGGACAAAACTTGCCCCTAAAATTACTCCTCCCTGGAACCCTCCTCCAGGGCTGTAATGCCCGTGCGCAATAACATAAAGAGCATAAATCTGCATAAAGGGTATCAGCAGCCTGGAAAGGGTCTTTACAATAACGTCATCA
>CBDAFK010000039.1:0-15280 GCA_965195235.1 uncultured Desulfobacterales bacterium
ATGGAATCCGCTCTTATGGTATCCGGTCTCAAAACAAAAAAGGATGCCATAGAAGAGGGATTGAAACTTTTGGTGCAGGTGAAAAGCCAGAAAGAAATCAAGCGGTTCCGAGGAAAACTCAAATGGTCTGGTAATCTCAACGAGATGAGGTTAGACAAATGATTCTCATTGATTCGTCCGTCTGGATCGACTACTTCAACGGAAACAAAACAGCGCAGACGGACTGGCTGGATTCTTCACTTGGAAATACGCCCATCATCATAGGTGATCTTATCCTAACCGAAGTTCTTCAGGGATTTCAAAGTGATAAAGACTTCAAGATAGCCAGAGATCTTCTCTTAGGCATCCCATTTATGCCAATGGGAGGAAAGACATTGGCGTTAGAGAGCGCTATGAACTATAGATTTCTGAGGAGAAAAGGCGTGACGGTAAGAAAGACCATCGACGTCATTATTGGAACTTTCTGCATCTACCACCAGCTAACATTATTGCATGACGACAGGGATTTCGATCCGATGGTTAAGTTCTTAAGCTTGGAGATAATCGACACATAATCGGATGCAGCCAACGGATAGTCGTCGCGGCTGATTCACACGATTGGGCTGGCCTAAAAAAAGTAGCATTGATTTCATTCGGATATCAAAATATATTTGCAACAAGGCTGAGTTTCGATTCTGGCAAGCTGTCTGAACTTCAAAACGCTTGGCGAAATAGCCTTCAAGGGGGTTATCCGGTTTTCTGTTTTAATAATTTTTGGTAAACAATCATGAAATCTGTGGGAATAGTCAGACTGACTCGTCTGATATTGGATTAAAATGTATTCTATATAATAATTGTTGGATTAAAGGAGGGGAAAATATGAACTTTAAAAAAGCCATATCCTTTTTGCGTCAGTTGGCAGATTCAGAAGCATATGAACTTGATACTTATTCAAAGGCACATGCCCTGCTTGCCGGATTCTACAATGAGAATCAAGATGAAAATGGCAGTATTGTAAATTCCGCTTTAGATGAAAAGATTTATGATGTTGAGATGTATTTTCAAGTACTTTGCGGTTTTGGTACAGACGGGTTTACTGAAGAGACAGCCAGAAAGAATCTTCTTTCATCAATTGACAAGTTAGATATGATTGTTTCGGACAAGGGGCTTGGTCTTTCATCGCAACGATAAATTTAACATCAAGACTAATATCCGTTAATACTTCGACAACATATCCTATGTTCCCAAGGATTCGCTTTATCTGACGCCAAAAACAGGCGCAGGTCAACTTAATGAGGCTAACGAAAATCATGTATTCTTACAATTATGGATGGATAGTGTTTTTTATCGCTTGCTTTATTGTGATTTGTATATTTTTAATTACAGCTATTCCCGCATACCTAAAAAACAGGAAAGAACTGGAGGAAGATATTAAATCTTCTATATCTGATGATGAGAAGATCATTCATAAACAAATGGTAGCTCATTATTTAGGGGGACACCCTCCTTTCGGTCCTTATTGCGAAAATGGTGATATGTTAATCACAGATAAAAGGATTATTTTCTCTGAGGTTGGCAATAAAAAAATCTTTAGTATTTCCTATGAAGATATGGTAGATATTTCTATGGAAACTAAAGAATCCTTGACAGTAACGCGTGTAATTCTCACCGGATTATTAGCACCTTTATGGAAGAAAAAAAGACCTTTTATATTAATTGGAATGAAGAATGATATTGGAAAAATAAGTAGCGTGGGTTTTGGCTTTCCTGAACCTGGCTTAGGATCTTCTTATTGGTCTACGAGTCGGTGGTTTCAAGTTATTTCTGAACAACGCTATGACTTGCTTAAAAACAAAAAACAAGCCCAGGAAAAATAAAGGTGCGAAAAAAAGAAATGGCAATATTACCTGTGATATTGAAACGCTGCGGGTTTAAACGTGATGAGAGACTATCCTGCTTTCACAGGCAATTAACTCACCATATACTCCATTATTCAAGCTGAAATAATTGAGTTTGAAATAAAAAATAGGATTAAGTTCTAACAGCATTAAGGCAGACATGGACCGATTATATCTTATATTCATTGCCATCTTGTATTGTGCTATTATACCTGTAGCTATAGCTGGTGATATTATAAAGCATTATGATGAGCAGCATAATATAACCGGCTATACTGTAATAGATGGCGACAGGCAGACCCATTATGACAGCTCGTGGAACCGCACCGGATATACCACATCAGAGGGAACCAAAGATACTCATTATGATATTGATAATAACCGGATCGGACATACTGACCGGGGCAATGATGATATCAGGCGTCATTATGACAAAAACCATAATCGAACCGGATATTCAAAGAAATATAAAGACAAAGAGATCATGTTTGACAAGTCTTGGAACCGGAAGGGATATAAAAAATGAAAACAAATCCAAAACTTATTGAAAGTTCTTTTTATCAGGAATGATGGACGATATGCTGGATACCTTTAGTTTTACAGTTTTGAAATAATCCATTGATTGAAAATGGCGTCTAAAAGTTTTACCGGTGGATTACGCATAGTTTATCCTTGATTTTAAGTGCTGGTTTTATTAGTTGTTAAAATAATTTTTTTATAATCAAATCACCAATTTATTCTCATAAATCCCCTGATATCAGGGAGATCAAGCGCTTTTTCCCGTATCTCGGATATGCCGGAAAAATTGAGAAAAACAGCTCGTTTTTCTGATCTCAATATTCAGCGTTGGCGGGCTACAACAAATTGTAAACTATACAAAAGGTGTGAATGTCATGCGCGATTTCGTTCCATGATAATGCGCGTTTTCGCACGCTAATCATTGTTAGCCACAAAGAAAAAATGGAACAAAAAAATCAACATTGGCCAGCTGCTCGAATTGTTCACCTGATTGGAGGATGTAGGGCAATAAACAATCGTGGCCCTATAGTCAACTTTGACCCATATACACTTGAAGGTCAACAAGGCCAATTTAAAATCAGTGAATATGGAACTATTTACCACAATCTAAAATTGTTAGGCGTAGGTGTTATTGGCGTTGATTTTTATTCACATGTTTTAGAAGTCAAGGGAAGCGTACCACCAAATTGGAGGTCATATCATCAAACAAAAAGTGCTTCTTGGCCCACTGAAGAGGTTGCTCAAAAGTGGAGAAATATTGGTCATGCCGCATTTAAACAGAAAAATGGGAAATTATGGGACATTGGAAGTCGAATTGGGCACCAGCTTAGGGTTTGTGATTGGAGGTTAAGGGAAATATCTGAAGCTTACTGCAATCAACTTCTCGCAAAAATCCAATTGAAGGACTTTAAGATTGGGCAAAGATTTGTGGATGGCTTTACCTGGTTGTCCTACTTGTCTATACAATCCTTTTTAGTCGATGCCTGTATATTGCGAGATTATCTATCTGAATTCATGTCAGAATTTATATATAAAGATGTAGTTGATTTGGGTAACTTAAAAATTACATCTATGGGTACCTTCAAAAAGAAAGTGCTAAATAAGATAACTGCCCCGGACAGTTTTACGCAGAAGCTAAAACAGGAAACAAGTAATGATGGTTGGATAACTTTGCTTGGAAATTACAGAGATATAGTTGTGCATTCAGCTCCAATAGCTCAAGCAGAAAAAAAGTTGTTCTCAATATGCGAAGAACTTAAAATTGTTGGGGGCGGAAAGTTGACTATGGTACGTTGTCCAATCCCAGAGAACCCCGCAGAAATTTTAACTTCACGCTCTAAAGGTTGCCACTTTGAAGACTTTGACAAACAATTCAATATTTTTGTCGAAACAGCTAAAGGGGATATACCTATAATAGATGGTTTGGACTATGCTAGTGCCGTCCTCGGCAATCTTGCAATTCTATCTGACAAAGTAACAGAAAAATCTCCTATTGCGCCACAAATGATGGTTTTTAATAATTCCAATATTATTGGTGAAATAAAAATCACAAAACACAAGGGCTAACGTTTTTCTGCACCTGACTGGTGTTCCGCTACGCTCCACACCAGCCGGTGAGAAATGGTTAGAAATAAATCCATCAAGGAGGAAAAATGATCAAGTTCCATAAATATTCCTATTTACTTGTCATAGGTGTTTCGTTACTACTTTCGCTTTCGGGTTGTATAGGAATAAACAAATCAACTCCAAAATACCTCAAAAATACAAAAAATGCTGAGCAACTCGCGCAAATAAAACTTGATGAAGAGAACGAAATAGAAAGATTAAATGAGCAAAGAAAACAAAGAGAAATTGCCAGAAAAAAAGAGTTTTTAAGGCAAAAAGAAATAGAAAAGAATCAAGCAATCGATTCTTTTTATCATCAGCCAACTTCTGTGAATGAATTAATAAAAAGCATTACTGATCTTCAAAATATGAAACAAGGCGAATTTGAAAAAAAATATGATTTTGAAAAGCGAAAACTAGAGGCAATAAAAAATACATCATTAGATGGATTATATTCCACTGAATTGCCGTCTCCTATCGACATGAGATATAATCCCGATAAAGAAGTTTGGGAAATAAAATTGGCAGATCTTGCTAGAGGTGTTTCCCGCGCTTATAGAGAAATGAAAAAGAATGATCATTTTTTAATCAAGACAGATGAAATATACAAACGAAAGAGGGAATATCTAGCTACCAACAGAATGGGAGCACAAGTAACAGTCACTGAATACAGCAGTAAATATTTTGGTTTATATATTCAGTACGAGGGAATGATGAAGTCATTATCAAGGCATATAAAAAGCAAATATACAACAAAACTTGTTTTAGAGATGCCAGTACCATTAAATGAAGCAAAAAAATACAATAATATGGCAATGTTACCATTTGGGTGTAGGCTTGTTTATAGGATTGATGGCAATGTAAATGATAAAGATATTATTGGAGATGGGACTCAATTGATTGAAGCTACTTATGATAGACCAACCGAAATATTTAGTATTGAAACATATTTGAGAATTCGTCCCGTTGGTTTGGTTGTTTATAAAAGAAGTACCAATCCAAGAATACTAAGCTATTTAGATTTTTAACATATTTTATAAAACAGCGGGACAAAGCTGTAGATGGTCGTGATAAAACAGCGGGACAAAGCTGTAGATGGTCGTGATAAATTGATTTGGTAGGTTGGGTTGAGGAACGAAACCCAACAATAATGACTTTAATGAAAAGAGGAACGATATGAATGAGGATCATTTTTTAGTAAAAAACGTCGTCAATTCTATCGATGACAAATCAAAGGGCACTATTTTACGTTCCATGGCTATTTTTACAGCTATAGAGCTATGCGGCAGTTTTCTTCGTGGCGAGACTGGAATAGGTAATACGAAGCTTAATTTTTTAGAATTTTGCAAAAGCGACTACATGCCAGGATATAAAGATTTTGCTGAGCTACTATACGAGATTTTCAGAAATGGCGTGGCCCATAGTTACATCCCAAAAGGTGCTGCACTTCTAAGCAGCGACAAAAATGCTGAAAATATGCATCTGGAGTATTGTTCTGATGGTTTGTTTATATATGTGCCACAATTAGCCAATGATGTAACTAAAGCGATTCAAGATTTCTATAAGGATTTAAAATGCACCAAAGATTTACAAGATAAGCATGCTGCTGTTATTTCTAAATTAGATAAAGACGGCAAGGAAGCTTATAAAAAGCACATTAGGGACAATCGTATTGAACCTAAACTTTGTAAGATAAAAGGAGATATAACAGCGACTATTTTGTAATGAATTTAATGGGTGAAGTTAGCTTGCAAGAGAAAACCATCGGGGTCGCCCATTCTTGACATTGTTCCCAAATCTTCCAGGCAAGAAACCTCAGATTAAGTCCTAACAGCATTAAGGCAGACATGAACCAATTCTATAATATAATCATTGTCATATTGTGCTGTGCTGCCATACCTGTGGCTACAGCTGGTAATATCTCATAAAGCATTATGATGCGCATCATAATATAACCGGCTATACTGTAATAGATGGCGACAGGCAGACCCATTATGACAGCTTGTGGAACCGCACCGGACATACCATATCTGAAGAAAACAAAAACACTCATTATGATATCAATCAGAACCGAATCGGACATACTGAATGGGACAACAATGATACCGGTAGCCATTATGACAAAGAGAATAATCGAACCGGATATTCCAAGAAATATAAAGACAAAGAGGTCATGTTTGACAAGTCTTGGAACCGGAAGGGATATAAAAAGTAAAACAGATATGCTTCAGGAATCTTGGTGGTTCATTAGATGTTGTTGTAGTTAAAGCGCAGGAAGTTTAGTTCTTGGTTATTAGCGTGATTGACACTATATAGTATAGTTTTTAGAAGGTAAGTAAAGCTTTTTAAGCTGAACAAAATCCCTTAGTTATAGATCCAATAGCTCACTTGGAGGGTAAATTTATGCATATTGGAAAAATTTTGAAAATTTTAGGCGTACTAATTATGATAAGTGGTGTTATCACTGGTTTTTCTATATGGCCAGACAAAATGAATAAGTTCGAAATTAATATTGCTGAACATGACGCAGAGATCGCTGATCTTGAAGCACTGCAAAGACTATTGCTGCATGGGGTAGCACCCGGACCCATTAGAAAAGGGGTACCAACAGCAGTAGCAGCAGCTCAGTATGAGGCTGGGAAATCATATGCCCTATATTTCATTATTGGGGGAATTATTTCTGGTTTATTATTTTTTGGTTTTGGTGACCTGCTTGAAAGAAATAGGCTTATAGAACAGAACTTGAGACAGAAAAATAACAAAGTCCATAAATCTAATTCAGATTTACATTATAACGAAAAAGAAAAACAAAGTATACTGATGAATGATGAAACAAAAAAATGCCCTTATTGTGCTGAAGAGATTAAGGCTGAAGCTATAAAGTGTAAGCATTGTGGCTCTGATCTGGCGAAATGATGGTGGGCGTGAATATTTTTTATATCGGTAGCAAGAGGAGAGGCTTAAAAACAAGACATTAAAAACACATTTGGCTTATCGCCCAAACGAGATCAGGCAGATCCCATAATATTTAAAATGAGCTTTTATGATTATGATGATGGAAAATATCTATTCGATTTCAACCGGACAAAACGACTTGATGAAAGTTGTTTTAAGGTCATCGCTGAAAAGTATAGGTATTCCTCCCTCTTGTATTTGATAAGCAATGAGTTGAAAGTGTGGGAGTTATAACATCTCGCTGGTGTGGGACAGCTCGTACCTTGCCGCCCCACAGCTCAGCTGATTGTATTTTGTTCGCAGATACAATCAGTTTTTCAATGGAAATCAGAATACTTAAGGAGGAATTTCAAATGAACCATCAAAGACTGATTGCATTGCTTCTATTTTGCGTATTTTTTCTTCTTTTTCCTTCTCAATTAGTTGCTCAAAGTCAAAAAGAAGGGTTTGATAGTATTTATACGAAGTTAAAGATCAATTTTGATAATAGAAAATATTCTGAAGCATTAGCTACCCTAAACGAATTAAAAAGAATAATAGCAAAAGAAAAAGAGAGAAAAGACGCTTCTGTTGTTGAAAGTCAAACAAAGGACTTTGATGTCTTATATGTGAATACAAAAAAACCTGCAAAATTTTATTTTAGGAATGAACCTGTCAATGTTCATTTTGGCGATAAAATGCTTTATGTTATTAAAAATGATCCTAATTCATATTTTAAACCAGATTACTTATTTTCTTCACAGTTGCCAATCGAATTTAGAGGTAAATTGGCAGTTCAAAACAAATACTTAAAAATAGGTGATCAAACAAAAATAGTTAAATGTGTATCAAACAACGAGAATATATTACCTATTGAGTCTGATGGTAATTTTAAAGTCAAAAAAACAGGTAATGTTATAATTACTATTTCTGTTGATGATAATTTTGTTCAAATACTGAAGTGGACCCCAAGTAAAGGACAATTTTCTCCTAAATTAAGGTGCGCTTCTTTTTGTCTTTTAACCGAATTATTCATGCTGCCATTTGGGCAACTTTCTTTCCCCAATACACCTCAGCAGGTGTTTTTCCTTTGAACGACTGATGTGGTCGTTCAAAGTTATAAAACTCAAAATATTCTTTCAGCCCGGCGATCAATTCCGTTACTGTTTCAAACTCTTCGAGAAATATCTTTTCGTACTTCACTGATCGCCATAAACGTTCTATGAAGATATTATCCATGCAACGTCCTTTGCCATCCATGCTGATCTTGATACCTCTTTCTTTAAGTGCACCAGTAAAGGCATTACCGGTATATTGTGAACCTTGATCGGTATTGAATATCTCAGGGCTGTTATGCTTGCGAAGAGCACTCTTCAGAGCATTCACACAGAAATCGTCATCCATTGTCACAGACACCTCCCAGGACAGCACGTAGCGGCTTGCCCAATCCATAACTGCCGTCAGATACACAAATCCATGGGCCAGCCGGATATAGGTAATGTCGGAACACCAAACCTGATCAGGTTTTGTGATCGACAATTTCCTCAGGAGATATGGATACACCTTATGCTCTCTGCGCGGCTTGCTTGTATTCGGTTTTGGAGCCACTGATTCAATACCCATTAAACGCATCAGTCGTTGAACACGTTTGCGGTTTACAGGGAAACCCTGGCGGTTCAAATAGTCTCTTATCTTTCGACTTCCATAAAAAGGATGCCTGAGAAATTCTTTGTCGATAAGCCTCATTAATTCTAAATTCTCATTACTTTCAAAAGTAAAAAGCCTGGGCCGGTAGTAAGATGACCGTGGCAGCCTCAATAAGTCGCACTGTCTGCTGATACTGAGATCTGAATCTTTGGGATCTATGCGTTTTATCTTCTCACTTACGCTCATCCCAGATAACCTGTCTTTTTTTTTAGCCAGTCCACTTCGATCTGCAATTGTCCAACCTTTTTATATAAACGATCTCGTTCAACCTCTTTCTTCTCAGCCTCTTTGTCTTTCCCCCGGGTAAAAATATCAGGGACTGCCTCAAGCAACTGCTTTTTCCATATACTTATTTGATTGCTGTGAACCCCATATTCTGAAGCCAATTCAGACATTGTTTTCTGACCCTTTATTGCATCAAGGGCAATTCTCGCCTTCAATTCCTTGCTATGTTTTTTTCTGGCCATTTTGTGTCTCCTCTCTCTTGGAAACACACCTTAACACACTGTCTCATTTTTGGGGTCCACTATATTCCCCGCCCTTATCGGGATATTCATACCCACCAACACCGATTTCCAGTAACTTTATTTTTGCATCTCTAAATTTGTTAAAATGGGTTTCGTAGTGAGTGGTATAAAAATGGCTGCCAGCTTTATCGGTGCCATATTTCTTGGCTATGGAAGTCAAATCAGGCAATGAGATTTTATTATTTTTTGACATTATTTATTAGACCGTTTGCGCTAAGGTCAAGTGCAATTTACTCCCAATTATATGGAAAGTGAAAAAAAGTGAGTAAAATGTTAAAAAATGGATTAATGGCATTCGAAAAAAATGTATTCGAAAAAACGTCATATTTTCTAAAAAATTGGTAACGTTCAAAAATTGTGGAATTTAAAAATATTCACACCAAATAGTTAGGTCATGCTCTTTTCGCAGGGCTTCCAATTGCCTTCAGCCATGAGGGCCATAATTCGTGATTCAATCGAATAAAGAATATTTGTTATGTAATTTGAGTATTTAAAAGCTATATGTTATTGATTTGATGCAGAAAAGTTTCCTGTGCTCCGACGAGCTTTTTGGAGGTCCATTCTCGCACAGGAAACTTTTCTGCTATCCCATAGCCATGAACAACATTAGTATTTGAGTAATGAGGAAATCACAAAAAATCCTGTGCCACGACTTTTTAACGTTACTCAAAAATTAGCTATAGTACAATAGTGTAAAAATTCAAAGTATTGTTGGAACAACCAAAATTTTAAAGAACAGCTAACTTGGAATATCTTCCAAATTTATCTTTCGTGTAGCAACTGATGTCAAAGCTCGTACAATTGTTTTCTTTTAAAATTTTATTAAGATAACGGCCATAGTCTGCGGAATGTATATCATCGAAAATTATTATTCCATTTTTATCACATAGTTTGATTATTTGTTTCAGATTTCTTTTTCTAAATTCAAATCCTCCGAGATCATATAATATTAAATCAAAAGGGCCTAATTGTTGTTGAACAAAATCGTCCCAAATCACTAAGTTGTTGGAAGGAATGTTGTATAAAGTCAGAAAAGTTTTTGTTTTGTTGAGCCATTCTGTAGAATCATCGACAGAGCATATTGTTGCCTTATAATCATTGTCTATAATAGAAGGCAAAGATCGAAAAATATAAGAGCTAAATCCCGAACCAAGATCAAGTATTTTCAGTGGCTTAATCATGTCGCACATCAAAATGCAGAAAATTGATAACTCTAAGGAAGCGGCCATAATTTCATTCGACACTTTCGAAATATACTCTTCATAAGATGGTAGTAATGCATATTTGTACTTATCCTTTTTTGTTTCGTAAATTTCTTGAAGAACAGGATATTTTCTTTGTATACGGTTGTGATCTATTAATGATTTTATTGCTTTTCGAATAGATGAATCATACAGCTTATGCTTAAAATACGTGCCGTTATACCTTTTTATATTCATTGAAATGCCCCTTCAATTTTCATATAATCCTACCTACGAATTAAGTTTTTTAAGTAATGTCTAAATTTTTTAAACGATGACATTTCCAACCACTCTGGCCTCACGACTTTTATATCACATTCCCTATGTTCAAGTTGTATTGAATCGACCATTTTTGCTTCTTCCAAAGCCAATTCTACAGCTAAATATCTTTCCATGAGTCCGGCGTTGGATCTCCAATTAAAAGAGTGAAAAGGTTCCACCCTGCCCGACTCAATAATGAATGTATGAAATGCCATAATTTTTTCAAAAATTTTGCTTGGCATCAAGACAGCATGACAGATAGGAAAACAGTCTTTTTTCTTTAGATCTTCTAATGAATATTTTGTTCCAAAAAACTCGTTGTAATCGTATAGTATTACTTTGACACAATTCCATTTGGATTTAGGATTTCCCTCCTGTTTTTTTGGTCTGTGGGGATTCAACAGTATTCCTTGATCCCATAGTTGAGTATAAGTAAATTTATTGAATGCAAATATTAAATCGTTTTCTGTTTCATCTAATTTTGTTCGAATTGTTTTACAGAAAGTTTCACTTAAAACATGATCATACTCAATAAAACCAATGTAATCATATTTTTCATAGTCCTCGTTTTTATAAAGATGATATAAAACGCTGTTTTCGTGATATCCTCTTTTCTGTAGTTCGGGGTCATAGATCCTGAAATCATGTTCGAAAAAAATATCATAATCCAGTTTGTTATCAAACTCTATCTCGTACTCATCATTTACTTTGACAAATGTAAAATTACTCAAGTCTAAAGTCTTGTCTATGGTGTAATGATCATCATACAGCTTCTTGAAAAAGGTGACAAAAATTTTCCATTTTTTCATGGTATTTTACCCGAAACATTACGCTGCTTGTTGCAAATTTACGTTTTGTGTATGGAAATTGACATTAAGGCGCCACAAAACAGTCATCATGGCAAATATTGTATATAATATAAGTAATTGCGCGCTTATAAAAATGTCAGCAAACATAGCCTGTGTTAAATATCCGACTAAAACAGCCAGAAGGCATAATGCCCATTTCCTGATGAAATCGCTTTGCCCATACTTAATCATTCTAAAGCACGTATAAATAAACATAAATATTATATAAATAAATAATACAAGACCAACAAATCCGAGCCTCACAGTTATGTCGATGAACACATTATGCGGTGTAAAAAAAACATGTGTCTTGAATTTTGTAGGGTCTGCTTCTTTATATCTATATTGTTCGTATTTGGATAACAATTTTTTCTCATACGTTTGCATGCCAAATCCTGAACCAATAATTGGTCGATCTTTTATTATTTTGAAATAAGCGTTCCATATACATACTCTGTCATCATGCAACAACTTGCTCTCCACAGCATTTGGTGTGAGACGATTTTTGACAGGTAAAAATCCTATAACAATTGCCAAAAATAGAGAAACTATAATAACACCTTTGATATTTTTAAAAGATAGTATTAGTAAGGAAAAGATTATTCCCAATATGGCCCCTATTGTTTGTGTCAGAAGCATTCCAGCGGATGTTCCCACAAGTACCACAAGCAACATAACTTTTTGGTGCAATTTGCTTTCTTTGGTGAAGTGATTTAGCGATAACAGAAATGGGAAAAGGTTTATAATGCCAACATTATTGATAGAAGCAATATCGGGGAATCCCATCCTGGAAGATATGGGATTCCCTGATATTATGTAGAAATATATTATGCCGCCAATTGAGAAAATACCACCTGATATGATGATAATCCATGAAAGAAGCTCAAAGCTCTTTCTGGAATTAAAAGAATTGATTAAAATATAATAAAGCACCAAATATTTTAGCAGATGTGCACGAAAATCATGGAGGCTGTTTCCTTTATCAAGTGCAAAGAAAAGACCGATGAATGCCCAGGCAGTGAAGAGAGCAAAAGGAAGAGTGAGTGGTGACCTGAAGGAAAAGTCAATCTTTTTGAAACAGATTAAAATAAGGACAATTATGACAGACCCATAAAAACAGATTTCCTTTATGGACGTTGTGTGGGAGAAGGGGTTAAAAAATATAAATATCCCCATTAATATAGGAACGCTCAGGTTTAATATATTGAATATTTTTTCTCTTGTGTTTTGTTCGCTAAATTGCGGTGACGTGTCTCTAATTGTATTTATGCCCATATTATTTATAGATAATCTCTCTGTGAACGCTTACTATATTTTTCATATACATAATTTAAAGCAAATATTGTATCTGGCAGATACAATGTTTGCATAATCTGTGTCAATTATTTATAGAATGCGCTTTTAATTGAACTGCAACAGCGACTGAAGCATTTTTCAAAGGTCTCGCTTAATTCGACCACATTTCTAACCATAACCTGAACACCGGATCTACAACCTGCCAAACCTGATTTTTCTTTTCAATTAAATCCATTCGCTCAAGTTTTTTTTGAGCATATTGAATCCCGCCGGCAGACAGTTTATGCTTATTCATATACTCGGTTGAAAGAATCTTTGCGTTTGGGTTAACAGCTAACGCCTTTAATAATAATATTTGCGGGCTGGTTAGTCCCTGCACAATGCCTTCATATCCGTATCTTTCTGATGACATAAGCTTTTCAAACCCAATTTCAATATCATTTTTTGTGACTGTTCGCCCGGCTGTTTCATATACATTATATGCCAGGCTCTGAGCATAATATGGATATTGGGCAACTTTATTTGAGATTATTTCGGCATTTTTTTTCGAACAGCTCTTCCCTCCAAGCTTAAACTGCTTAATCAAAAAAGATGTTAATTCCTCATGCGGCAATGGCTCAAGCGGATATATAATCGCGCTTTGATAGAAAGGTCTATTTCTCTGGTTAAACATATCAAGAAGAATTCGTCTGCGGCTTCCGACAAAAAAATATGATGCCTGGTGTGTCTGAATATGTTTTCTGATTATTCCTTCTATGCTGCGTTCTTTTAAATCTGTAATTTCCTGGAATTCATCAAAAACAATATGTATTCCGCCTGATTCTTTATGTATAAACTCACCAAGTTCTTCCAGCACTTTGTCAAGAAGATATACGCCGGATAGACCAGGCGATACAGGTTCAAAAGATTCGCGTTTGTGTAAAACGGAATACACGCTTCTGGTTATCCGTTCAGCAACATCTTCAACAGAGGTTACCATAAAAAAATCAGTATAAATGGTAATGAAGCCATCTTGTTTGAGATTTGCCTGAATCTTTTTCACAAGAGACGTTTTTCCGTATCTGCGTGGAGCAAACACAACAACATTTGCCTTATTGCGTGCATGAGAAGAAAGTTCTTTTAATTCTCGAACCCTGTTGGCAAATGGATAATCAGGCGGAATTACACGCATAATAAAGGGATTAGCCATACTTTTACACCTTTTATTATTTTCAATTATTGATGTTCAATAATTGATTCCGCTTACAAAGTCAACTATAGATTTGTTTTTAAAAATAACAGATGGTAAGGCAGTATGATCTCACAATGTTTATTCTGCTCCCGCCTGTCCAGGTTTAAGGTGTATGCGTCGGTTGGCCTTGATGAAACCACGAATGACAGCGCGAACACATCCAGAATAATCATACATGCCCTGAAATCTGGTTTTCTGAGCCCTGAGCCCTGAGCCCTGAACAGTTCGGGTATATCCATTCGGATGTTTTCGGTGCCATTCCCAGGCTGAACCAACGATTTTTAGATCATAAGGCAGGATGAGCTTATATTTTTTATTCTGTTCCTGACTTGGTTAATGGTGCTTTTCCGCACACATATTCTGCTGCCATATTGCAGTTCAGCCTGTAGCCAATTTCGGCATTTTCTCAGGTTTCTCAAATTGACTAAGGCGATGTGTTGTCAAATCATAGGTGGCTTGAGCGTTCATCCAAAACTCTGCGCTCATGCCAAGCGCTGCTTCCAGAAGCTGGGCCATCCTGGGTGAAATACCTCGCTTCTCCCGACAGATCTCATTGATTACTCGCGAATTAACTCCTATATGACGCGCCAGGGCCGACTGAGAAATGCCTAATGGCTCCAAAAAATCTTCATAAAGAAATCTTCCCGGATGGGTGCTAACGCGAAATTTGGGTAACATAGTCAAACCTCCTCAATGGTAGTCTATCAATTGCACTTCGTATGCATGATCATTGATCCATTTGAAAATAATTCGAAACTGATCATTTATACGAATGGAATAAAAACCTGCCAGATCACCAGAAAGCTTCTCAAGTCGATTTCCAGACGGAATCCGAAGCTGTTCCAACCCTGTAACAAAATTTATCATATCCAGCTTCTTGATAACGCCTTTTTCAAGCTCCGACGACACCTGTCTAACTCGCTCTCCATCGAAAATCTTTTCTGTTATCTTGTCGCCAAAGCTCTTGATCATAATCATAGCCTTCTTTTATAAAAATACCCCAATAAAGGTATACCGTCAAGCGTAATAAAAAATATCCTTACACCGGACATACAACCTGCCGGCGTTGCTGAAGTATTACATATTTTCCTGTCCAAGCCGGATCAGAAAAATCGGAACCGGGAGCAGGGATATTAATTGGCCTTGATGAAACCACGAATGACAGCGCGGAACGCATCCAGCACAATCATACACGCCCTGAAATCTGGTTTTCTGAACCCTGAACCTCTGAACC
>CBDAFK010000040.1:0-4852 GCA_965195235.1 uncultured Desulfobacterales bacterium
GCCTTAAATCTCAAGTCCTTAGCCATTTTCTTGACTTCATCCAGATCTTTGGTCATGGGCGCCCATCCATACCAGTAGGCATAATCAGGATTGGCATGAAAAACCCCCTGATATGTTCTCATTCGGTGCTTCATGAACATCTTGAATAGTACCTGTTCGATGTAGGAACCTCCGGTTCTATAATAGTGTAAAAAGTCGGGATAGGCATAAGAGTAGTGAGCCGGTTTCTTCAAAATATCATCTTTGTAAAGGTCGGCCACGACGTTTATGGCTTCTGCCATTAAACGATCCGCTTTTCTGATCATCTGATCGCCTTTTTCAAGCTCTTCACTTGCATATTTTTTAGAATGGCACTTTTTGCAAGTCTTTATCATCTTTTTCCGTTCGGCCTGCCAGTCCTCTTCGGTTAGCCGTACAAGATCAATGGCCTTAACAATATCCAACCGGGCAGTGGGTTTCCCCTCAGGATCGAATACCCCAAGCGCCTTGAGGATTGTGGTCTGATCTTTAGCCCATTGTTTATCTTTTGGCACGGGGAATCTTAGCGCAAAAAATCCCCAGGCCGTTTTGTTGGTATGGGTTCCATTAGGCAGATGACAGAACTGGCAGGTAGGAGCAGCCGCGTCTTTGGGTAGTCTTCCCATCTCCTTCATCTGGTATCTTTCTCCGTGTTTGGAGCTTTCATACATCTCCCATTGCGGATGATCAAACCCCATATGGCATGTCTGGCATGCTTTGGGATCCTGCGCCTCTTTTTTGGAGAAGCTATGCCGCGTATGACATTCATCGCAGGAATTGGTCCGGTAGGTATAGCCTTTTTCACGCAATTCCTTTTTCTGGGCCTCTGACTTTACTCCCATATTATGGCATCCACCGCAGCCTTTTCCCCCTTCCATCAGTTCATCAGGCTCCATGTGGGTGACCGGCAGGGCATTCAAGGAAGTCCAGCCGAAATTGTGTTTTCCTTTAGTGAATTGATCAAACTGTTCCTCATGACACTCGGCACAGGTGTTCTCGTCAGGCATCCTGGCTAAGTGGACGGTCTTTTTACTCTTGTGCTCGGTTCCATGACAGACATCACAGGTGACCTCATTTTCACTATGTTCACTGCTCTGCCAATCCTTGACCAATAGAGGTGTTACTGCCCGATGGCACTTGATACAGACCTTTCCCTCTTCTGCTGAAGCAATGCCTGCCATAAATAGCAGCATCATCAGAGAAGCGAAAAAAAGCACAAAAATTTTCTTCATGGCAATCCTCCTTTCTTGTTAATCAACCCTTTCAAAATCATCCTTACTCACACCACAGATGGGACATACCCAATCATCAGGTATCTCTTCAAAGGGAGTTCCGGGAGCAATCCCACCATCGGGATCACCCTTTTCAGGGCCGTAAACATATCCGCAAACTGTACACTCATATTTCGGCAGGCTTTCCATCTTTTTCTCCTCCTTGATGAAAGTTGGCGCAGTTTTTGGGGATGTTCCTCCTTTTATCTGGTGATAATAGGCGTATGTCATCGGCTCGCCCTCTTTAATTACCTCGGCCGCCACTACCTCGCCAATAAACAGGGTGTGCGTACTTAGCTCCAGTCGATCAATTACCTTTGCCTCCAGGTAAGACAAGGTATCGTCCAGAATTATCGGGACATTTGTCTCACCCATCTTGTAATTAATGTTACCGAATTTATCTATGTCCCGACCGGATTTGAATCCAAAATTGCCTATCAGATTTAGCGGGGCGTCCTGAGCGAGTATTGAAACACCGAAGGCCCCGCTGTCAGAGATGTATTCATGGGTTAGATTTTGTTTGTTGATGCAGATTGCAATGGTGGGGGAGGGGGGGGAAGTTACTTGAAAGACAACATCTACTGTTTGTCCGTTAATCTTATCTCCTTTACGAGAAGTAACAATATAAAGACCATAGCTTATCTTGCGTAACGCTTTTGAATCCATGTCATTCTCCTTTTCGTGTGTTTAATTTTTCAGGATAAGTTAGGAATGGATTCCGCCATCTTCTTCTTTCTGCAAACACTTCGAGCAGGTGCCAATGATATACGGCCTCAGCTCCTCAATTTTGTGCCCATCTATCATTTTCTTTTCTGCAAGCGGACATCCCGCCACATCAACATCATAGACGTGCTTGCATTTTTGACAGAAGAAGTGATAATGAGGCTTGACCTCGTAGTCAAAATGCAGTTTTCCTTTTTCAATTGTTATCTCTTGAATAAGGCCATGATTCTTTAAAAGTTCTAAGGTATTATAAATAGTAGCCTTTGAAATTGTAGAAAATTTTTCCTTTAAACTATGGTAGATTTTCTCCACCGTTGGATGGGTGCGATTTTCATACAGGTATTCCAGAACCGCATGACGTTGTATTGTTAATGTAATTCCTTTTTTATTAAGTCCGGCTAATTTTTCTTTTAAATTCATAATATATTAAATTTAATATTAGAATGATTCCAAGTCAAGAATGAAATTAACTTTTATTTTTGATGAAATGGGTTGTCCTTTTTATTTGTACATGTAATATAAAAAGTCATAAGGATTGTCCTGCCATGTCAAACAATATTAAATTGCTTGTAAAAGGTGATAAGGCTCCGGAATTTATTGCTAATGCTTATAATGGCGGCAGTATTCGTCTCTCAA
Organism: uncultured Desulfobacterales bacterium; assembly: GCA_965195235.1. Lineage (GTDB taxonomy): Bacteria > Desulfobacterota > Desulfobacteria > Desulfobacterales > ETH-SRB1 > Desulfaltia. Next base: position 2,649 of record CBDAFK010000040.1, read on the forward strand.
GGCTGCTAAAAGTCGGTCCGGTTGTTCTTATTTTTATCCGAAGTTTCAGCTGACCATATGCACGCAGACATCTGGGCCAGATGAAACAAGATTACAATAAATTTGTTGCTAAAAATGCTTCAGTTGTAGTTGTAACTCCGCACGATATTGAAAAAACTTCAAAATATTTCTCAAAAAACAACCTCCCGTTTTATGGCATCCCGGACCCTGATCATAAAGTTGCCAACTTATATAAACAACAATGGAAGCTTACAAAATTAGGGCTCATGCCGGCTCTGTTTGTAATAGACAGAGCAGGGGAAATTGTATTTTCATACTATTCAAAGAATATGAAAGATATCCCCGCCAATGATGTGGTAATCGGTGTGCTGGAAAATTAGGGCTTAACCTGTTTTTTTATTCAAAAAACATTTATGAACTTGTAAAAAAGTTGAAATCAGATTAAGTTGGATATAATAAGTCTAAAAGATTAAATCATATAATAAGGAGGATATAACTCATGGATAAAAAAATACTCGTAGCATTTGATGACTCTGAGAACGCCATGCGGGCAGTGGAATATATAGCAAAAAATTTTGCCACGGATAATAAAATTACACTATTAAATGTGATCCAGGACACTGCCGCCCTGTGCGATATGAATAGCCCGGAATTGACCTCATATTTTAAATCTCAACAAAGTTCCTTTTGTACACTTGAAGAGAAAAAAAAGGACCTGGTTGATAGCGCACTTCAAAAAGCACAGCAAAAGTTAATAGATGCCGGGTTTACCAAAAAGAATATAACCATAAAGGCAAAGAACAAAAAAAAGGGGGTTGCAAGGGATATCGTTAAAGAAGCGCAATCCGGTTATCACACCATTGTCATGGGGAGAAGGGGGCAGTCCGGGATTAAGGAGTTTATTCTTGGCAGTATTTCACAAAAAGTGTTTCACCTGGCTGAGGATATTTCGGTCCTTGTCATTAATTAGATCTGTGCAACCGGATAATTATGGGTATCTGTTAAAGAGTCGCTCGGCCGACCCCGAGACTATTTGCAGCTTTTGTTTTGTTCCCCCTGTTTTTAAAAGGGCTTTATTAACGGCATCAATATCCATATCATCCCTGATTCCAAAGCGAGTGAGCGCAAAATCGTATTTTACCGGATCATTAGGGACCAGTCTTTTAAAACCAAATGTTATTTCAAGGGCAGCCGCCATATTTGCCTGTTTTCTTTTTGTGAGTTTCAAGGATAGGCTTATTCTGTGCATATGCGTATCAAGAGGAATTATGAGTTTAGATAATGGTATGCCGGCCCAGCCACCTGGATCGACTCTGTCTTTTCTTGCCATCCACCTTAAAAACAGATTCATTCTCTTGCATGCACTCCCTTTTTCAGGCAGGGCAACAAGATGACCCGGTTTGTTTCTTCCAGCAGTAAGTTGAGTTGAAAAAAAAGTCATGGCAGGGATAATGTTCTCATCATCTTCCGAAAAACCAGCTAAAAAACATTCATGAAGGGAACCAAACCGGACAATAACGTTTTTTATTCCCCATAACAAAGCGGCAAGATGATCCTGGGAGGCAAACCTGTGTGCAAAACCTGCAAAAGCCCTGTTAATCGATGTATAGGTTGAATTTTTTAAAAACAGGTAAGGAGACGGATTTATAATGTCTAACACAAATGCAACGCTCTTTAAAATTTGTGCAACCCTGCCGTATGCAAGTGAAGATGCGATAAGCCCTGCTATTTCACGGTCTCTGATCTCTTTGTATTGATACAGAAATTCAAGGGGATCAGGATGAACATACCTGCGCCTGTTATATTGATTGTAAAGGATGTCTAATCGAGACCTTTGCAAAACGCTCCCTTTTGCCTTTGCTCCGCCAAAGCACTCTGGCGGACTTTGGCGGATCAGGCTCAAATTTTAAGCATTGAAATACTCAATGTATTCCAGCAGTTAATCCGCCTTCGGCAGACTGCAGCTTGCTGCAGGGAATTTCAATAAATAAAATTAATGCTTACAGAAAATGTATTTATTATTGTAATACCTGAATTTTGCACGAGTCGGAGGCTTTCATATACAAGGCGCTTAAGGGCGAAGCTATAGTAAACTATGCTGAGCCCTTAATAACGCAGCATATGGAAGCCTCCGGCTCGCCCGCAGGGTGAAAATTAATGAGATAAATCGGCTATCATCCTTTTTACTTATCAGGTATTTGGCT
>CBDAFK010000041.1:0-2827 GCA_965195235.1 uncultured Desulfobacterales bacterium
GCGGACCTAAATTCGCAATTCCTAAATTATGAATCAATGTCATTAACTTAGGCGATTTTATTATTAATCACCACGAAGAACACGAAGGATTTTTTCTTTGTCTTCGCTCACTTCGTACTCTTCGTGGTAAAAATATTGCAGAGATATTCGTAGGTTGGGTTGAGGTACGAAACCCAACACAACTAATTATGCTCAACCCAACCTACTGAAAACTGTTCAGGGTTCAAAGGCATGTAAATAGTCAAATATACTCAGTGCTGTCATAAATTGAGTTGTTTTGGTGGATTCGTCGCTTAGGCTCCTTTAATCCACCCTACGATTTAATAGTTTGTAGTTTGTAGGGTGGATTAAGCTAAGCGAATCCACCAAGCGAAATACATGATAAAAAATAGGTAATTCCAAAATCGCAAATTATGCCGATGCCGAGCCCTGAGTATAGTCAAATAGTCCAGTAGTCAACCATTCGACCAATTTCTCACTCAACCACTTGGCGAGATTTGTAACATAATATTTGGAGGGATAAAAATAATGCCGAAAATTCTTGAAGGCAAACTTCTTGCCGAAAACAAGAAATTTGCATTAGTAGTGAGCCGGTTTAACGATTTTATTACCGACAAGCTTGTAGGAGGAGCTATTGATGCTTTGATGCGTTCAGGCGCCAGTGATGATGATATCGAAATAGTGAAAGTGCCGGGCGCCTTTGAAATTCCTCTGATCGCAAAGAAGATGGCTGAAAAGGGGATTTATAATGCAGTTATCTGCCTTGGGGCGGTAATCCGTGGGGCAACTCCTCATTTTGATTATATAAGCGCCGAAGTTACCAAAGGAATTGCCATGGTAAGCATGGAAGCCGGCATCCCGGTTATCTTTGGAATTTTAACAACCGATACCATTGAGCAGGCTATTGAGCGTGCTGGAACAAAAGCAGGCAATAAAGGGTGGAACGCAGCAATAACTGCCGTGGAAATGGCAAACTTAATGGAACTCGTCGATCAGGCATAGTCATGGGAATTCGTCGCAGGTCTCGCGAACTTGCCATGCAGGCTCTTTTTCATATGGATATGAGCAAAAATTACTCACAGGAGATGGTAGAACTTTTCTGCGATAATTTTATACATTCAAAAAATGCTCCTCCATTCTTTCTTAAACTGGTAAATGGTGTAATTGACACCAGATCTGAAATCGATTCTGTAATTGAACGATTTTCAAGTAACTGGAAGATTAGCCGCATGTCCTGCGTTGACAGAAATGTCATCAGGCTTGCTGTATATGAACTGCTTTTCTGCAATGATATTCCACCAAAGGTATCAATAAACGAAGCTATTGATATCGGGAAAAAATTTGGCACAGAAGAATCCGGCGCATTTATTAATGGAATACTTGACAGTATCCGTATAGCGCTGGAAAAAGAAGAAATAGATATTGTAACTACTCAAGTTCACAGTTCCAAGTTAGAAAGCGATGAAGAATTGAACCCATGAACCCATGAACCTGACAACCTGAATAGAAACAAAGGAGCAATTTATGGAAACCAGAAGAGTTCTATTAACAGAAGATGAAATGCCCAGGCAATGGTACAATATTCTTGCAGACATCAAGTTAAACCCGCCTCTGGGGCCAGATGGAAAACCAGTCGATCCCGAAGCTCTGACAGCGGTTTTCCCCATGAATCTGATTGAACAGGAGGTAAGCACTGAAAGGTGGATAGATATTCCGGAAGAGGTGCTGAAAGTTTATAGTATATGGCGACCTTCTCCTCTGGTAAGGGCTCTTACACTTGAAAAGGCTCTTGATACACCGGCAAAAATATATTTTAACAATGAAAGCTTAAGCCCCCCGGGCAGCCACAAGCCAAATACCGCCGTACCACAGGCATACTACAACAAAATAGCCGGTGTAAAAAAAATAACCACGGAAACCGGCGCAGGTCAGTGGGGAAGCGCTTTATCTTTTGCCTGTTCCCAGTTTGGAATAGAATGCAAGATCTTTATGGTCAGGATAAGTTTTGATCAAAAACCATATCGCAAATCGATGATGGCGGTCTGGGGCGGGAATTGTGTAGCCAGCCCAAGCAATGAGACAAAAGCCGGTCGGGACGCTCTGGAAAGGGACCCTGACACTCCTGGCAGTCTGGGCATAGCTATCAGTGAAGCCATTGAAGCGGCAGTCAGCGATAAAACAGGCCAGACACGCTATGCATTAGGAAGTGTTCTTAATCATGTTTTGCTGCACCAGACAATTGTTGGGCTTGAAACTAAAAAGAAGATGGAAAAAATCGGCCAATATCCTGATGTCATCATTGGATGCGCGGGAGGGGGAAGTAATTTTGCAGGGCTTGCTCTACCTTTTGTATCTGACAAGTTAAACGGCAAACAAATCGACATTTATCCTGTAGAACCCTCAGCCTGTCCAACGATTACACGAGCTCCATTTGTCTATGACCATGGCGATACAGCAGGATATACCCCGCTTCTTCCCATGCACAGCCTTGGACATAGTTTCGTACCTGCCCCTATTCATGCCGGCGGGCTTAGATATCATGGCATGGCGCCAATTGTAAGCCAGCTCGTAAGTGAAGGAATTATGGAAGCTAAAGCCGTTACACAGCTTGAGGCATATAAAGCGGGTATTATTGTCGCAAGAACAGAAGGCATTATTCCTGCTCCTGAAACCAACCATGCCCTTGCCTGCGTTATTGATGAAGCAAAAAAAGCAAAGGAAGAAGGAAAAGAAAAGGTTATCCTTTTCAACTGGAGCGGACACGGGCTGCTCGACCTCGCGGCATATGATAATTATTTTAGTGGAGAAATGAAGGATTATATCTTGG
>CBDAFK010000042.1:0-3263 GCA_965195235.1 uncultured Desulfobacterales bacterium
CACTGCGAGGCACGAACGGGCAGGAAGCAAGATTGTACCGAACTTAAAAACAAAAAGATGAAGAAAATCGCAAAGCGATTAACCTCTGAACCTTGAACCGTGAACTTTGAACGGTTACAAAATTATATTATAATCTTGGTGACTTTGTGGTTAACCTATTACAATAAAAGAAAAATATCAGTGATAATCAGTGTAGATCGGCCTGCCCTGTGAAATTCCGAAGGACAAGCGCAGCGTATTTAACCGGGGTGGCTGAATAGTTACTCAATTTTAAGTATTGAAAAATCATATTTTTCAAAAGCCTCACAAGGTAACCCATGAATACTTTTGATATTGCAATAATAATTATTTTAGGTTTTGGCATGATAAGAGGGTTTTTTAGAGGGCTTATCAAGGAACTGTCTTCGATTATAGGGGTATTAGGCGGTTTTTATGCTGCATACACATATTACATGCAGGTTGCAATTCCTTTATCCGGCTGGATACAAAACGATTCATATCGTAATATACTAAGTTTTTTGATCATTTTCTGCGCAGTTCTTATAATAATAAGCATCCTGGGTGTAATAATTAAATATATTCTCAATATTGCCTTTTTAGGCTGGGCAGATCGCATTTGCGGCACCGGATTCGGCTTGATCAAAGGGGTGCTTATTGTCTCTGTTTTGCTTATTGCCTTTACTACATTCCTTCCAAAAGGCGCGCCTGTAATCAAAAACTCCTTGCTCGCGCCCCATGTGAGAATGGTTTCTGAAAAAATGGTTAAAGTGGTTCCAGCGGAGATGAAACGCAACTTTCTATCCAAGATGGAAGAATTGAAAAAGGCCTGGAAATAAAGCGATAAACCTAAAACATATAGTTTCTCACAGCAGCTTCCATTCATCCATATAACAACCCAACCAAATATTGATGGACTCGTAAAAAGTCACCCACCTGGTCATTGCGAGGAGCGTAGCGACGAAGCAATCTAATAAATACAAGTAATTACGACACATGAGATTGCTTCGCTTTGCTCGCAATGACGGCATTTTGGACTTTTTACGAATTCATCATAATTTCATCATAATTTAATGAATTATTAATTTCATTTAAAAATCGGCTCTTGCTCTGGTATTTACCCTTTCTGTAATTCGCATGAGTCAAAAATAAAAAATGTTCGGCCCTTGTCATGGCAACATACATAAGTCTGCGTTCCTCGTGAAGACCCATTTCTGAATCCAGGGACCTCCAGTGAGGAAAAAGCTGTTCTTCGCATGCAACCACAAAGACCACCCTGTATTCCAACCCCTTGGAAGCATGTATAGTTGACAGAATTACTCCGGTTTTCTTGTCTTCTTCATCTTCTTTGTCCTCCTTAATCAGGGCGGCTTCTTCAAGGTATTCTACAATTGTATCTTTTTGGGAAGCTGAATAAATAAGCTGCTCAATATTCTCCTCTCTTGAGGTATAATCCATGGAATTGGCTATGGAATAATGCTTAATATAATCCATGTAGTTAACCTTTGACAATATCTCGCGGATTGCAGCATCAGGTTTCATATCTTTAATATCATCAAGCAACCTGATTACCTCGCTGAGAGAATTATATATTTTGGGAGCCAGAAGTTTTTCACTAAGGGCATTGCGCGCGGCATCCTGAAGGCTCATTTCCCCTGTTTTTATCTGAGCGATCTTATTGACAGCCGCCGGGCCGATCCCACGTTTGGGAATATTTACAATCCGCTCAAAGGATGCATCATCTTTTTCAAAAACCGCTGCAGTAAGATAGCAGTTTATATCCATGATCTCCTTACGTTCAAAAAACCCCTTGCCACCTAACATCCGGTATGGAATTCCAAGAGATCTAAATGTCTGTTCAAAGGAAAGAGAGCAGAATTTAGTCCGGTACAAAACAGCCATTTTGCCATAAGCAAGATCCATTTCGTGAAGAGATTTGATCTTTTTGGCAACCCAGTCAGCCTCTTTTCTTTCATTGGAAAAATCATAAATCTCAACCAATCCCCCGTGCTTGTCGGAAAAACACTTTTTTTCCATCTTATAATCATTATATCCGATCAGATCATTTGCCGTTTTAACAATCTCATCCGCAGAACGATAGTTCTGTTCCAGCTTGAATACCCTGGCCTTTTTGTACTTTTCAGGAAACGAGAGAAAATGATCCATATTGCTTCCTCTGAATGAATAAATAGCCTGCCAGTCATCGCCCACACAAAAAAGGTTGCCATTTCGAAGCAACAGTCCTGTAAGATCCTCCTGAAGATTATTTGTATCCTGATATTCATCCACAAGAATAAACTGGAAAAGTTTTCTGTACTGCTTTCGCACATCTTTGTGATCTCGAAGCAGGTTGCGTGTCAAAAGCAAAATATTATCAAAATCAACAGCACTATTTGATTTCAGTTCCTTTTCGTAAAGATTAAAAACATCGAGTAATCTGATACGGAAAGCGTGAAGCTTTCCGTCAAGATAATCAAAAGGATTGCCTGAGTTTTTTGCACTGGAAATCTGAGCTAAAACAGGTTGGACATACTTTTTGTCAAAATTCATTTTTCCGACAATAATATCTTTGATTATCTTTTGCTGCTGGTATACTGCGTAGATCTGGAGAGGAATATTATATCCAAGCAGAGAGCAATGTTTCTTTAAGATTTTAAAACATGCAGAGTGAAATGTTCGAACCCACGGGAAACATTCCGCCGGGATTTTTGTCAGACGAACAAGACGGCTCTTCATCTCGCCGGCAGCCTTATTGGTAAATGTAATCGCAAGAATACGTTCAGGATCATAGCCGCTTGACATAAGATGAGCAATTTTTGCGGTCAATGTCCGTGTTTTACCGGAGCCGGCGCCCGCTACGACCAAAGCAGGGGAACCAATATATTCAACAGCTTCTTTTTGTTTTGCCGAAAGTTGCATGATTTTCCTATTGGGTATTTTATTACGGTGTGGCTTATTAAAGTCCCAGAAAACCCCTCATTTCGTAGGTTGGGTTGAGCAATTTTAAAATGTTGGGTTTCGCTACGCTCAACCCAACCTACAATCTGCCTTCTGACCTCTGACCTCCGACCTCTGACCTCCGACTTCTGCCCTCTGACCTCCGACCTCTGATCTCTCTAATCCCTCAATTCCTCAATCCCTCAATCTTATCTATATTTACCTCTATCTTCCGTTGCTTTTCAAGAAGGATTCTCTGCTTTTCTTTAACCTTTTCAACCACATCCCCAGGCGCTTTGTTAAGAAAATCTTCATTGCTTAATTTCCTG
>CBDAFK010000043.1:0-24074 GCA_965195235.1 uncultured Desulfobacterales bacterium
AGGGCCGATCACGGCCTCTATTCCAAGGATAGCAAAACAGTTCAGGTGGCAGATATTACTAAAAGGACCAAACGCAAAACATCTTCATAGCTTTGTTCATCAATTGTTGTTTAAAAACAGGGAAAGAATTAGCAGCCGGGATGTTAAAATGGTTGTGGATGTGGATCCATTTTTTATGATGTAAAATATTGATGAACTCGTAAAAAGTCCAAAATGCTCCCTCTCCCTTGACGGGAGAGGGTTGGGGTGAGGGTGAATATAATGCTATTTCAACCGCTTACATCCCCCTTAATCCCCCTTCAAAGGGGGACTTTAAAGGAACGGCCTTTAAGCCAACAGCATTGACTTCTTAATAAGTTCTGGCATCGACTCTTGGATTTATTGAGATACTACGGAAATAAAAAGGGAATACCAGGTTTTTTATGAAGAATATAAAGGTTGTAATTTTTGACTGTGATGGAGTTATGTTTGATACAGTAAAAGCAAACACGGCTTACTATAATAGTGTTTTGAGCCATTTTGGCAGGCCGAATATGACCCCTGAGCAGTTTGCCTATTCCCACATGCATACTGCAGATGATGCAATGGCATATCTGTTTGATGATAAAAAGATGCTTGAAGCAGCGCAAACCTATCGCAAAAATATGAGCTACCTGCCGTTTTTGAAATATATGGAAATAGAACCATACCTTAAACCATTGCTTAAAAGGCTGAGGCTTAAATACAAAACAGCCGTTGCTACCAACAGGACAGACACAATGAAGCGGGTGCTTGTCGAACACAAGCTGGAAGATTGTTTCGATCTTGTTATCAGTGCTCTCGATGTTATGCGCCCCAAGCCTCATCCCGATCAACTTATCAAAATCCTGGAGCATTTTAATATAGCGCCATATAATGCAATTTATATCGGTGATTCAAAGCTTGATGAAATAGCAGCAAAAGCAGCGGAGATACCGCTAATTGCATACAAAAACAGATCTCTTTCTGCTGATTTTCATATAGATAGTTTAAAGGAGATCGAACATATTCTTAAAAGTCAAGTTTGATGACGTCGTAAAAAGTCAAAAAATACCATTTCCTGTCATTCCGGCGAAAGCCGGGCACGTAGTGAAGCTTTAGCGCTATCCAGTATTTTCAAGCAGTCGCAGACCACCCGCCCGCCATCGCTCTTGCCCAAAGGAGGCTGTTGCCGCTGGTCAAGACGTCCGCTCAGGCGAGGCGGGCGGGTCTGGACTCCGATTTTCACCGGAGTGACGACTTTTTACGAGTTCATCAAAGATGTTGTAGATGATTATTTTGAAAAACCACAACCTGTCGGTTCAGTTGACCATGGCCACAGAGGGCCTGTTGAAAATTGATACATGATTCGCAGTTAGCAGGAGGTATGGTACGAGCGGGCAGGTTTATCTGCCTGTAGAAATACAACAAATGGTGAAAGGTGCGGAGTGGATTATCAACTCTCAAAGGCCATGATAAAAAACAATTAGAATCCCTATCTCAGATATCATCCTGGATGAAGAAATATACCCGCGAGACGGGGTTGATCAAAGACATGTCGGCATATTTGCCGAAAACATCAGGGATGGTTTTGTGTTTGATCCGATTGAGGTCCAAACCCATCCTGATCTGACTGGAAAATATCGGATATTGGATGGCGTCCACAGATGGAGCGCTTACAAGGCAACAGGAACTGCAAAGCCGGAAGTCATCATAAAAGATTTAGATGGAGTCGATCCCCTGCTGTATGCGGCAAAAAAGGCAATAGGCCCCCGGCAACTAAGCGAAGAGGAGACAAGAAAGACTGCAAGACAGGTATTTCAAAATAATTCCAGATTGACCTCATCTGAAATCGGAAAGGCTATCGGCCGTTCCAGGCAGGCAGTAGATTCCTATATCGCGGATCTCAGGGCGGCAACCCAGATGGAACTTGACCTCAAGATATTTCGTATAAGTCGGTTAGGGATTCCACAGGAGAGGATTGCAAAGAGGTTGGGACAAACAAGAGATACTATTAGAGATCATTTGGGGAAAATGCCAGGATTGGCAAAATCCCCAAAAGCCGATTTATCGAAAGGCTTCACAGTTGCTCAGGTTGCTGAAAAGCATGAGTGGGCAGAACCTCTCGTCTGGTCTATTGCGCTTAAGGGCAAAAGCGATCTTGATAGATTCAAGGCGCTTAACTGGGGACTGCGCACATGGGATCTTTGGAACTGGAATGATTGTGATACAGGAAACCCATATTTTTCAGGCGCCACTCTCCTTAGAGCGTTTTAAGGCAAATGTAGTATCCGCCATGCAAAAGAAAAAGATAATCGGTGTAACCAGCCTTTAGCCCTTTTTGTAATAGCAATGCAAAAATAAAATATTTTGTTAATTTTCCGCATTTCTGCTATCTTTTCTATCATTTCTTTGTAAACAAGTATCTTATATTCAACACATCATCTTTCGACTGAGGGTACACTAATGGAAATTCTGTTTACATTCGCGGGAAATCGAGATCCCTTTAATCCCGAGGCGGTTGAAGGCAACTTCACTGACGGACCCGTCTTGACACTTCTGGAGGAAAAGCAATTTCAACTCATCTATATCTTCACGACACCGAATACCCTCATAAATGCCCAGAATCTTCAGCAGGAAATTGCTGCAAGAAATCATACAAACCGAATAAAGATATTTAATATCGACATTCCTGATCCAACTGACTATGAGGAACTTTACCTGCATATGTATAAGCGCTGCCATGAAATAATAGCAGAACACGAAGGGCAAAAACCGAAGTATTACATAGCAACAGCATCAGGAACACCACAGATGCAGACAGTATGGTTTTTACTTTCCCAGTCCGGATTAGTTCCTTCCACACTTCTCAAGATAACGCCACCACAATTTTTAAGACCACAGCAAAAGGCCGTTTCAGAAATCAAATTATCCCTGGAGAAATTTCCCAGGATATCCTCACCAATACAAAGAGACCTTGAGATAGAAGCAACTTATCTGAGAAAAGAAAAGCTGGAAGCAGAAAGAAAAGACCTTCTACTTCAATTTTCCCAACATAAAATGATTGGGGAAAGCATCCAATTAGAGCAAATCAAAGATACCATAAAAGCAGCATCACAGTATGATTCTGCTGTCCTCATCCAGGGGGCGACAGGGACAGGCAAGGAACTTGTCGCAAGAGCAATCCATTTCAACAGCATGAGAAAGACAGAACCCTTCATCGTTGTCAATTGCGCCGCCATTCCGGAAACTCTTGTGGAAAGTGAACTATTCGGACATGAGAAAGGAGCTTTTACCGGAGCGATTCAGCAAAAAAAAGGCAGATTCGAATTAGCCGATAAAGGAACGATCTTCCTGGATGAGATAGGCGATATGCCGCTATCCGCCCAGGCAAAGATTCTCAGGGTTTTACAGGATAATGAAGTTACAAGGGTTGGGGGAACCAGAACAATAAAAACAGATATCCGACTCATCGCTGCCACGAACAGAAATTTAATTGCATTGATTTCAGAGGATAAATTTAGAGATGATCTGTATTATCGGCTAAGGGTAATTGATATTAAGATGCCTGCCCTACATGAGAGAAGAGAAGATATTCCTCTTCTGGTTGAATATTTCCTCGGGATTCACAATCATCGCTATAGACAGCAGAAACAGGTCAGCCGCAAAGTAATTAAACTGCTCTTTGAATATGACTGGCCGGGCAATATCAGGGAACTGGAAAATGCCATTGAGCGGGCCTTTGTCCTTTCAAAAGGAAACATCATCAAGGAAACTGATCTGCCAATGGAAATTTCAACAGGGGAAGTTATTGGAATCAAAGACAAAGTTAAAATACCCCCGGGAGGGCTGGATTTCGACTCCTATTTGAAAGGATTGGAAAAAGAATATTACGAAGAAGCGATAAAAATAAAAGACGGGAACCGAGAGGGAGCCGCCCGACTTCTGAAAATAAAACCCCATACTTTCAGAAAGCGGGCAAAGGAAAAATTTGATTTATAGTACCAAATAGCACCTATAAAGTAATAAGTGTTACTATATTTTGGTGCCATTGATTATAATCATATTAAATAACATATTGATATAATAATTAATTATATGGAAAAATATAGGTTGGCATGTCAATTGCTTTATATAACAATCAAAATGACTTCTCATAGGAGAACCTAATGTTAAAAGAATATCAAATAGAAAATTTTAAAGCATTTGCGGGACCTGTAAATATCCCAATCAAACCTATCACTTTGATATTCGGCGCCAACTCTTCTGGGAAAAGTAGTATTTTTCAATCTTTGCTTATGTTGAAGCAGACTTTACAAGAGGGGAAAGATTCCAATATATCCCTGTTGCCGCGAGGAAACATTGTTGATCTTGGCAGCTTTAGAGAGTTCATTCATAATCATGATGTAACACGTTCGTTTTCATTTAAAATGACTTTTTCAACTCCTAAAGAAATATCCCAATACTCCGATATAGATTGGCCTTTTGATGATATACATCCAAACGTAAAAACCTTAAAAAAGAGTATAGGTTCTGAAACGATAGGTTTACGTGTAACTTTTTCGCTGGACAGCAAGTCGCTTAACATAGTTGTTTCAAGAATTGACCTGTTTATAGGAGATAATCCAACCCCCATAATCACTTACGAAATTGGAGAGAAAAACGAACGAGGCTCTAATATCTACAACTTTAAGGGCAACTTCGATCATAAGTATTGGCGTACTTACTGGAAATGTTTTGATGAGGAAGATCCTGAAGGTCTTGAAAAGATTTATAGTAATTCAGAGAAAGATTTAACCAATGCCTTAAATGCCTTAAAGGAAAAACTTGATGGGATGTCTGCCAGTGAAAAAGAAATATTCATAAGTCAATTCAAAGAAAAAATAGAAACAGACAAAGAAGAGAATGGCAAATCAAGAGAGGAACCAAAAAAGTTAACAGGTCCCGATCGAGCCCTTGAGATTTATAAATCTTTGTTTGTAAATGATCATCTTTTATTACAAGGATTTTTACCCGATTTGCTGAATAACACTGATTTACAGCACCTTGTTTGGAATACGCTCGAAGCTGAAGAGTCCAGAGATGTATCACTTTTCGCATTCACGGCAGGAAATTCTATTAAAAAATTACTTAATGACATCGAATATATTGCCCCTCTGAGAGAATATCCGGAAAGATTCTATATATATGGAGGCAATCCATTAGAATCTGTTGGATCGTCCGGGAAAATGGTTTTTGACGTATTGTTCAATAATAAGGAGCTGCTCGATAAGGTTAATGATGAATTTAAACGTTTTGGCACGGACTACGAATTAAAACTTTCTTCATACATGAAGGATAAATCAGAAACCAGCGAGGTTTTTGTGCCGGAACTTTACAATAAATCTACCGGCGTTACCGCAAGCTTCAGAGACGTTGGTTTTGGTTTTAGCCAAGTTCTACCGGTTATTGTTCAAAGCATGTTGTCTAAAGAAAAAACGCTGCTTATAGAACAGCCAGAACTTCATCTACATCCTGCCCTCCAGGCAGAATTGGGAGATGTTTTTATCGAATCTGCCCTTGGGAAAAACAAAAATACATTTCTGATTGAAACCCACAGTGAACATTTAATCTTACGTTTACTACGTCGTATCAGGGAAACAACAGAGAGTGAATTGGCGGAAGGGGACAACCCCCTTAGACCAAAAGACGTTGCTGTGATTTACGCAAAGCCAACAGAAAAGGGAACTGAACTTATTGAACTTCGTATTACGGAAGACGGTGATTTTGCAGATAAATGGCCGGATGGTTTTTTTGCTGAGCGTGCAAAGGAGCTGTTTTAATCATGATCTATGAATTTGCGATAGAACCTGATCTGGTTGCGACATGGGGACATCCGTCTGAATATCGTTTTTTTATCGACAAATTTGGTTTGGGTACCGCAAGAATCATGTCGGAATTCCCAAAATTAAAAAACTGGCGTAGGCAGCTTCTCAGAGTGGCTACTGGAGCTGGTGACCTTGAACTTGAAAGGATAACAGCTCTTATTTATATTCTGTCTGAAAAAATGATCTCAAGGCAAAATGTTCAATATGACGGTTCAATTTCATGGCTGAAAAATGCTGAGAGGGAAAATAACAGAAAAAAATTTCATGCAATTTTAGCGGCATCGAATCCTCGAAACCATGCTGATGTTTTAAACGGAAAGAATTTGGGAGTTAATTCAGAGAATCGATGGGATCTTAATAGTGAAAAAATTATTGAAAGGAAAGCGGATAAAATGGCAGAAGCCGTTTTCTCAATGCTGTCTAACTGTACAATGGCGATTTTCATTGATCCCCATTTTGGCCCTGAAAACGCAAGGCATAGAAGAACAATAAAAGAATTCATGCAAGTACTGGCACAGAATAGAAATAACTTACCGTTAAATCGTGTTGAAATCCATACACAGGAAAAGTCCGCAGAAGATTTTTTTAAAAATGAGTGCGAAGACAAAATGCCAAAATGCATACCTACGGGTGTAAAAGTCAGATTTGTTCGCTGGAAACAAAAGGATAGCGGTGAAAAACTGCACAATCGTTTCATGCTTACGGATATTGGTGGTGTTAAATTTGGCGTTGGTCTTGATGACGGCCGTTCTGGAGAAACAGACGAAGTGTCTCTCTTAACAAAGGAGACCTATGAATTCCGTTGGTCCCAATATGTTAGTGATAACCCAGCTTTCGATCTTGTTGATGAAGTGTTTGTCTCAGGAATTAAAAGTAAACCATCCCCTTAAAAGGCGGGGCTTTTAAAACAAGTTTAACTGCTGGGCCAAGATACAGGGGCACTAAACTATTCAAAACTTAATTCATGATGTGTAATATGTTATTCGGTTTACATGCCGAAAAAATCACGAATCGATGCTCCTGGACCTTTGCATCATATCATTATCAGGAGATTGGTACAATCTATCGGTAAATCAGTAATTCGAGACAAGAAGGGATAAAAAATGTTCGCTAATTGGCAAATAAGTTTATAAGTTTAATACTCCTATGTCCTACTAGAAAAAATCTGAGTTCATCGACAAATGGATGTATATCTCAACATAGAAATTCATACTTTATAACCGGATTAGGGAGTACACTTACTTATGGCGTTATGGCTTACAAGACTCTTAGGATTTCATCGCCCCACTCAGCAAAAACGCAAAAGACCAGCGTTCAAATCATTGTATGAATTGGATCAGCGTCAACCAATCGGTGAGTTCGAGAAGAAGATGGCCCGCGGAATGCTCAGGGAGGGACGAGAGGTGTTTGTCGCAGCATTCTGCAATAACGCAGAGGTTCTGGCAGTAACTGCCCAAATCGGCACCAAGTATCGGTGTGCCCCATCAGATAACGTGTTTGGGTGGGGCCAGAAATGCCTCCTGCTCGGCGCGACACAGATCAGACAGTATCATAATCATCCCCGTGTTTTCAATAGCTCCGGTTTCTCAAAACAGGATCGGAAGTCGCATTTGTTCTTCATGAAGGTTGTAAAGCCATACTGTCTGCGATTTGAATCCTACCTCGTCTATCCGGGATTGCTATGGGGATACAAAATCAAGAAGTTCTGCCGTTGGGAGTCCTTCCTTGCATGGTTGGGCCCATGAACGACACGCCACCTAACAAATTACTACTTTAAGGCAATGGTGAGACAGCGCGGCTCATTTTCAGCACATAACCCCGTGGTCTTAGCTGATCACAATATAAATAACTCTGGAATTGACTATGAAACAGATTTCGACAGTAAATATGCAACCTGAAAATAAGCACATGCTTAGGTGGGATGTTTTAGGTGTATTTGGTAATGAAAATATTAGAGGACATCATATACAGCATTTTAAAGATAACTTGCTGAATAATGGTGAAAATAAGCTAAAAGATATCACACTCACACCAAATTATTACGCTTGGCTATGTTTGATAACGGAACATTTATTTTGGGCTATGAGAAATTTCTGTTTCCGGCAAAATGAATTAGACCATGACAACTTAGCGCTTATGTATAATGAGCTCATAACAAAATTTTGCGATACATGTCGCAAGTTAGGTTCTTATTCAGACAGCCAAATTCTGTCTCTTTTTGAGAAGGCTGTGAAAGTTCTTGAAGTTCGTCATGCTATTATTCATAAAGGCTTTCCCAATTTAATTCCTGTAATATTCGAAAATAAACATGTTAGAAACAAACCGTCTGTGACTAAGAGTAGGCCAAAAGAAAAGTTTACAGAAGAAAGCACCCGGGAGACAATTAGGTGCTTTTCCAACCCACAAAATTTCATTGAAATTAAGAAGGACTTTGACCTGTTAATGAAAGCTATATCTTCAGGCCATGGGCTCCCAGTTGGATTTTAAGTCATAAACAGATAGCAAATCGCCGAACCAGACGGCAATAAATGCGGGAGTTTTGTTGCACTGCTTTTGGCCTGCAGCTTGGTGCACTAACAAGGCTGTAAAATAAGACCATTTTTTTTGAAATACCGATTTTGATTATGGATGATTATAGCCTCCAAAAAATGAGGAAAAATTTCAATTTACACTTTTTCTACAGCTTCATATACCTATATGGTCCTTATGCCAAAGACACCTATCATGAATATAGCGATATTGATTTAGCCGTTTTTTGGAACAAGGATGAGATAGATGGTTTTGACGAGGATGTACTTTTGATGAAACTCACCAGGATAGTGGATTTACGAATAGAGCCGCACTCCTTTGCAAAATCGGACTTTGATGAGACGAACCCGTATATCAAAGAAATATTAGAGACCGGTGAGAGGATAATTTGATTGGCCAAACCGCTTTTTCCATAACAGCATCGGATATATTGGAATATCTGTTCTGTCCGCGATTCATTTATTTTGAAAATTATCTTGATATTCCGCAGCATCAGGAAAAAAGGTTTAAGGTCCAAAAGGGGCGAGATGTTCATCTCGAAGCAGGAATAAACTGGTAGAAGTTCCCATGCAATTCTAATTGTTGGAACAATCTTTGCGGATCAAAAAGAAATAGAATACCACGATTACGAAGAAACAAGAAAATAAGGCATCCTTCATTTACTGATTTACACTTTTTTATAACCCGTAAACATTATTTGGGGATAAAGGCAGTATGTCCAAAATCCCCAAATGCCGATTTTTGTATTAGAATACGTCCATTTGACGAAAATGCCAATATCAGCATTTTCGTCAAATGCCGAAATGAGCATATTAAAAAGTGTCAACTACTTTTATATGAATATGAAAGATGCCGAAAATAACAAGGTTTACTTCGCGTTCTTCGTGTGCTTGTGGTGAATAACAGGCTATAATTAAAATCGGTCAAATCTTGATTAATAAATATTCTGCCGATACTTTTTTGTTATAATCGGAATCCTGCATGGAAACAATAGCACAATGAACATGAATAAAAATATTGACATGGGATTTCAACAGCGAACTTTTGATTTTGATCAGTCCCATGAACAGAATTTAAAAAAAGTTCTTACTTTTATTGATTCAAGAATTGCTGACAACGATCAACTCATGCTTGACCAAGTGGTAAACCATTTTTCCATACAACCTGCCATTCAATCTGACAAATGGTCAAAAACGTATATCTGGAATTTGTTAAGCGGCCTGTTTAAAGATGATAAAATTCATTTTATTATTGATGGGAAGAAAATTCTGTATGAAAATATTAAAACTTTTCTTTCTGAGTTTGCTCAATCGCAGTCAATATTTCTGCAGATGGGGGAGCCTCTTTCTATTCTAAAAACTCATTTTTCTAAGCCTGCTCAATGGAAATACATCGAAATCATAAAACCTGAAGTAGTTGAAGAATCTGTTCTGATAGAAGCGCAACATCTCGGCAAAAAATTATTCAAAGATGTCAGTTTGGCAAGCCAGAACAGTCTGTGCCGGAATCTTCGCAAGCATTTACGCGTATGGAGAAACGAACTGGAAGAGTTCCGAAGAGTTGCCGGAACAGGAAACTATCCGGGAATAAATGAAATACAAAAGGGGCTGGAGCTTTCAAATAAGCTTTTGGATGTTCATGAACCGTGTAAATTTATAGAAACTTTTCTCAACAATGAAGATCGGCTCTGTGATGCATCTTCTTATTTTGCCACTTTGGAAAATTTTTATAAAAATCAGATTCATGTATGGAACAATTTGATTAAGGCTGTAGAGAGTTTTGAGCCTAACCGGATGCTTCTTGAAAAAGAACCTGATGTGAAAAAAGCGCTCGAAACACTCTGCAAAATATTGAAAGAGCTGAAACCTTACAGCATGATTGAGGAAATAAGTAGTCTCATATCTATTGTAAAAGCTGCTAATGATCCTGTCGTTGAAGAGCAAATAGCTTCTGCAAAAGTTCTGGCAATTGAAAAGATAGAGAAAAAGATTGATGAGGTCGTTAAGGTTTTGGATGCAAAAAACACAAATAATGATATCAGGAATAAAGCGCTTTTTCCGTTGCAAACCAGCAAGAAAAGAATAAATATGGCTTCAAGCATCCAAAGCATTGCCGATTATCTGAATGACGCAACAGATCAATTCGATAATGCCATGGACATGCTTATCGTCCCAGGTTCCTAAGCATCTTGCTGTGTGGCCAGTTTAGGGGCATAATTATATATGCAAAAAGTTAACGTTAAATCGATTTTTCGTCCATCTTTTTTCTGGGATGCGGATGAAATAGACGCAGATAAGCATGCTGCTTATGTAATTGCCAGGGTTCTGGATTATGGCGATATTGAAGACGTGCGAAAAATCAGAAAATTGTATCCCGATGAAAAAATCATAGAGGCAATCCGAACAAGAAGAGGGATGTTTCCCAAAACAGGAAAATACTGGGCAGTAAAATTTAATATTCCTTTTAGCGAGGTAGCATGTTTGAAGAAATATTATCAA
The DNA here is from genome assembly GCA_965195235.1 of uncultured Desulfobacterales bacterium. Taxonomy (GTDB): domain Bacteria; phylum Desulfobacterota; class Desulfobacteria; order Desulfobacterales; family ETH-SRB1; genus Desulfaltia. Next base: position 10,892 of record CBDAFK010000043.1, read on the forward strand.
CAGAAGCAGTAACTACTCGGGTGTATAGGCTAAAGGCTTTTAGGAAAAAGACTCACAAAACTCAATAATAGCATAGCTATTCAAGTATACTGTTTCCAAATACGGCTTTTGCCGTTAGGGGGGGGGATTGATCAGTACAATAAATTGTTCGAAAAAGAATTGTTCTTGGAGTAAAAATATTTAAAAATAAAGACGTTTGGTTAATTAATTACGTCAAATCAGGAGGTTAATTATACTATGGCATGGCAAAAACAAGCTGAAAAGTGGGCTACCAAAGCCTTAAAAGCGCAATTATCAGCATTTGAAATAAAATATAACCCGCAAGTATTACAGGATAAAATACAAAATCGGGATTGAAAAGAAGAATCCATTAAAACAAGGATTGAAACGCCTCCAGTTAGGCTTTTAGGTCGATTATTTCTTTATTGAAAAGAAGAATCCATTAAAACAAGGATTGAAACTACGATTAAAGGGTTTAATCCAAACAATGATAAAGGATTGAAAAGAAGAATCCATTAAAACAAGGATTGAAACTTGAAAGGTGAGAATTCAGTTGGATGCCATAATTAATTGAAAAGAAGAATCCATTAAAACAAGGATTGAAACAAGAAATAAGTGTGTGCCTCTCTACTATATGTATAATTGAAAAGAAGAATCCATTAAAACAAGGATTGAAACGAAGAGGTGATTCTGCCTGAGCATAAGATACAATTAGATTGAAAAGAAGAATCCATTAAAACAAGGATTGAAACACGATTAAAGATAACGAGGGGGACGTCCTTAAATAGTAAAATAACTTGACATCGAGTGTTCTTCGTAGATTATAACGAGGGGGACGTCCTTAAATAGTAAAATAACTTGACATCGAGTGTTCTTCGTAGATTATACACTGGATTTGCGGGGCGCTTCTTGATATGTTGGTTAATTACTTTGCAATAAATTTATTTTCCTTTGGGCGCTTTCGTGACGCTCCTTAAACTAGAAAACACGCTGTTTAGATAAACTAAATTTTTTTTGTTCTAAAAACCAATATAATTTCTTATCCGCTAACATCAAATACTATTTTGTTGTTTATTGGTACTAAATTGGTATTTTAACGAACATATCTATATCTGGTGGTTGCTCCATAAGATGTCACCCTGTTGTTTCCCCGGAAAATATCTTAAGTGGACATGGCGGGATGAAACGGCATTTATTAATATTTCTGGAACGACCTGCCCTATCACCACGGCACATCTGTCGCTGAGCCGGCAATAAACCTGGGCACCTCGTAGACCTCCGAAGGAGCTGAACTGAAGCTGGTAACAGTATCCAGTATGCGCTTCATGAAGTTTTCGTCAGACTCGCTTCGGTTCATCAGGAATACAATGGGGCGGTCAAATGATGGCTTGGTCCTTTCCAGGAACTCCTTCAGGTGGGACAGCACTGCTCCGAAATCGAGCTTACCCATCAAGGATGAGGTAAGGTCGGAATATGTTGCGTTCTGGCTTTGAAAGACCTGGAATGCAAGCCGGCGATTCAGTCTACCGATGTCGAACCGAGGGGATAAGCGAAGTTCGAGAACAAACGAAGGCCTTGCGCTTTGTAGAGTCTCCCGGAACTCCTCCTCCGTCACATCAGGAAAATGCATGAAGATCAATAGGCCGTGACGGGGCAGAGGGAATAGCATGCGCTGTAAAGTAGGTTCTTGGAAATCCTTAGCGCAGATCTTGGTCCGCTTCGGCGGATATACAACCTGTAACCTCGGTCTCTTAGTCTCTTCAGCCATTTATAGGAGCCTCCTCAGATAGCTGTGCTTCAATCTGTATATAGCTTACTCTCGACAGATGCCACGGTGTGCCCCATTCTGGGAGTTGGAAGCGCATCTCCCCGGTCTCCTTGTCTTTAAGTAGTCGATCCTTCTTGAAAGCGAGCTTATAGAGCCGGGGGGCGACACCCGAGAATGGTCGGAAAAGAACTTTGTCCCCACCGCTGCTCGGTGGGTTCCAGCCTGAATGCTCAATAACTATTGAGTCTTTATGAAGATTCAGGGCTTGGCTCTTGGGGTACGGTTCGATATACTGGACCTCGTCTACACCTGCTGCCACGATGTGACGCGCGCAATAGTGGCAGGGGAACGTCGTAACGAACATACGAGTTCCGACGAGGGACACCCCCTGTCGAGCAGCAGAAAGCAGAGCATCCATTTCCGCGTGAACCGCTCGGCTGAACTCCAATAGTCCGCCGATTCGGGTTTTCCGAAGTTCTTCAGCCACGGCCTTTTTGCGTTTCTGGGTTAGTTCACGCAGTTCCTTTACATCTGCGATGAGTTCTTGAATGATCTTATTCTGTTCCTGATAATTTCGGCAGCCTTTATCTCTGAAACATCGGGCGTCAAGTGATTCTTGCTCGAAAGATTCTCCATAAACGCCCCCCCCAGCCTTCGGAACCTCATTCGTTCCTGTAGCTATCATGTTGCCATGAATATCAACCACTGCTGCGCCCACTTGCCGGGAGAGACAACCACTCTGCATTTGAGCACTGTGGGCATGGTGCATGGCCATCTCCGCGACTGTAGGTCTTACCAGTTCAGAGTGGTTCAATATTTTGACGAGCCGAGACAGGTTTTCCACGACGTCCCAGTCTGGGTTCGCCTTTTCCCCTTTCATTCGGTCGACAGTATTATCAACGAAGTAGTCGGATAGGTGGAATGCGTCGGCGACGTGCTGGCCATGCTTCTCTGCTGCATCAGCATCGCGTTTCATAAAATCGAGTGCATTTGTCCGCCCGGCGTCACAGTACTTCTTCCCGATTCGTGTGATTCGCCTTTCCTCTTCACACACTACACCGATAAGGACGAAGGCGTCTTTGTAAACGTGACGCAGGAGTTGAACCTCGGCAGGATGTCGAATTGAATCCAGAATGTAAGCTCTTGGTTTTCGGTCGGGCTTGACTGGTTGCCCCTTGGCAACCTTTACGTTCGTTTTTTTGGCCCGAATATCTCGGATTTGTAGCACAAGAACACGGGCAATCGCAGAGTAATCTTCATTGCCGGAATCTGTCTTCTCGCAACGCATAAGATCGCCGTAGTCTTGAAAAATTTTCACTTGCGTTAGCGATGGTTGGTCGGTCGCCTCGGGTAGTTGCAGACTTTGGCTTCTTGCCCAATCTTCGATTACTTTCCGGGCCTTGAGAATCTCAACATCGTACAGATTGCCTTCAACTGTTATTTCCTTCAAAAGGTTTTTCAATTGCTGGGCAACCACACTGGTACCCGAACCCGCGTGCCCAACAACTGCAAAAACCAACTCGTTTGACGCCTCGTCCAGAATAATACGCCGAGATTCGCGACTCACTGTCGCATCCAAGACAGTGAGTTTATTCAGGGCTTCAGTCACGGTAAGGTCTCCGTTTGTATCTCAGGCCCCGATAGGAACCAGACTCTGATTATCCATTTATTGCCAGTCGAACGCTCCCCGAGATGTGCCTCGAAATGGCGTTGGGGCAGACGTCCACCGGCCGAGGGCAAACCCAAATTCTGGCTCAATGCATCTGCCCAGTGATCCATTACCGATAAGATATGACAATAACATGCTACAACGACACAAGTAAAAAACTACCTGTTTGCGCCTAAAGGCAATTAGATGATTTTGTTAATTTTTGGTCGTTTAAAAAAGCCGGTGTGATAAAAACTTCATTTTTTTATATAACATTTTAATAGGATTCGGCCTTGTGTGTCAAGGATAAAGTTAGTCCATGATGTTGTGGTTGGTTGGGGACGGATTAGAGGGCACCTTGGGGCCCTTGACAAATTGGACAAAACGGCGCGTTGGGAAATCTATACGTAGCTCAGTTTATAAGTTTATATCGTCAGGAAGGAAACCCGCGGGAACAGCCATTGAAAAATAAGTGGAAATATATGGAACATTAGTTTATAAGTTGACAGGGTAATTGAACTAAAAGAACGTTGTTGGCTATTTTACGGGACGTTCGTGCAGAAAGTGCTTGACCCTTTTTTCTGCAAGGAGCATATAGCGGAGCATACAGCGCCCTCGACTAATTAGACTTATGGCTATTTAACCGATAAAGCGTTTTAGTAATTGCAGAAGGCGACACCCCCAGATGACGGCCGGCTTCAGTTAGCGAAACGCCCATGATTTTATGCGTTTCTCATTTTATTTTTGGTCTTTTGCGGAGATCGCAGACATATATTTTCTCTGGTTTATTAAATTCTTTTCTTCGGATTTACTGATGCTCAATACCAGTCAGTTTAGAACATTGAAAAGAAGAATCCATTAAAACAAGGATTGAAATCAGTCCAAGGCGCTGTTCTATAAATTTATGGAACAGGATTGAAACATATAATACTTTTAAGAGCCGAGACTATTTTTTTTATTGAAACAAACTATGAATTCATACCGGCTGGGGTGTGGATTGAAACCAGATTGCCAACTTTGGCCTGCTCTATGTAAGTGGGATCGCCCCCCCCATGCGGGGCGTGGGGATGAACCGATATTGTTGAGGGCAGGCCGAAAGCAAGAATCATGTTCCCAACAGGCGTAGGGATGAACCGGTATATTATTATGTTTAAAAATTATCCCGATATAATTCAAGCTCTGATCGCGGAGGCAGAAGCTGACAGATTGAGATATTTGGATGTATTTGAGAAAATTGACAAAACCATGCAATTTTTTTCAGTCTATGTTTATATGGAAAGGCTTGAAAAGGATAAATTTCAAAATATGGTAAAATCTCAATTGATGTAAAAGACTTTACAACGGCCTGATTATGCATTATAAAATATAATGTAAACCCAAAATAGCCTGTTTTAAGTTCATAATAGACATGATAAGAGGAAAAGATGGATAATTCAATCACACTGGTTATCGCTACACGAAACACAGGCAAGACATCTGAAATCAGAGACCTTTTAAAGGGCTTTCCAATTAATATTAAAAATTTAGACGATTTTGGCCCTATTCCTCAAGTTGAAGAGGACGGAAATACCTTTGACGAAAATGCTTACAAAAAAGCAAGCTTTACGGCAAAAATCTTAGGGTTGCCGGCCCTGGCCGATGATTCAGGATTGCTGGTCGAGGCTCTTGGAGGCGCTCCGGGGATTCATTCAGCCCGCTATGCCGGAGAAAACGCAACAGATGAACAAAGACGCGCCAAACTACTGCAGGAGATGGAAGGAAAGACCGACCGCAGGGCTGCCTTTGAATGCGTAATATCGATTGCTGTCCCAACAGGGCCTGCTCTGACTTATGAAGCTCGCTGTGAAGGGCTGATAACCACGGAACCTGCCGGCTCAAATGGATTTGGATATGATCCAGTTTTTTATTATCCGCCGCTTAAAAAGACCTTTGCAGAATTAACGATGCAGGAAAAGAGCCATGTAAGTCACAGAGGAAAGGCTCTCAGAGAGCTAAGGGATGAATTTGACAAAGTCCTGATATGGATAGACCAGAATATGCCGGTTCAATTAAAATTTCAATGTGCAGAGTAAAATGATTGTATACCTGATCAAAAAAATAGAAGCTGCAGAAGGTTTTAACAAAGTGTGCAGCCTGTAAAGCAAAAACCCATAATTTATACAATTTGCAGCAGCCGTATGCTGGTAACTCTTCTTATGGGTTTTTCCTGCGGTTTGCCTCTTCTTCTGACCATAACTGTATTACAGGCATGGATGAAGGAAGAGGGGGTGGATCTGACCATAATCGGAATGATGGCTCTGGTAGGTCTTCCTTACACTTTGAAATTCCTCTGGGCTCCTTTTCTGGATCGTTTTACACTTCCCTTTCTGGGCCGCCGCAGAGGATGGTTGCTAATAGCTCAAACAGCGCTATTACTATCCATTGCAGGTCTCGGTTTTACTCAGCCAAAAGAAAATCCATGGATGTTGGCCTTTGCTGCTTTTCTGGTGACCTTCTTCAGCGCGTCCCAGGATATTGTTGTGGATGCATATAGAAGAGAGGATCTTCCTGATGAGGAGTTAGGGCTCGGTTCTTCTCTGTATGTCAACGGTTACAGGGTGGGGATGCTGCTTGCTTCCGGAGGGGGTTTGATCCTGGCCGATCATATCCCCTTTTTCGGTGTTTATCTGATAATGGCGGCATGTATGCTGCCAGGGATTCTCACAACTATCTTTGCGCCGGAACCTGAGCTTACTGCTGGAACTCCTAAAACAATGAAAGAGGCTGTTTTTGATCCTTTGGTAGAGTATTTCAGTCGTCATGGAGCTTTGTATATACTGGCCTTTATACTGCTTTACAAAATCGGCGACACTATGGCCAGCGCCATGACGATACCTTTTTATCTTGATATAGGATTTTCAAAAACGGAAATCGGCGCGGTCGTTAAACTGTTTGGTTTCTGGGCAACAATTGCAGGCAGCCTGATCGGGGGAACGATCATGCTTCGTTTGGGAATCAAGCGCAGCCTCTGGTATTTTGGTTTTCTACAGGCCATATCAACGGCGGGTTTTGCTGTTCTGGCGCATATAGGTTACAGCGTCCCGGCTCTGTCGGCAGTAATTGCTTTTGAAAATCTAAGCGGCGGGATGGGAACCGCGGCTTATGTCGCATTTATGGCAAGTATTACAAATAAAAGATTTACCGCCACACAATATGCTCTTCTAAGCAGCCTGATGGGAGTTCCAAGAGTACTGGCCTCGGCTCCAACAGGATTTTTTGCTAAAAATATCGGCTGGGAAGCTTTTTTTATCCTATGCACCCTGATCGCTATTCCCGGCATGATCCTTTTGATGAAACTTTCGCGCTGGGAGACACATACATGAATAATAACTATTGTTTTCACCACGGAGCACACAGAGAACACAGAAAAAATAGAAGAATAAAAAAAATCAAGCTAAAAGGCTATGAACGTCCAACATCGAACGTCCAACATCGAATTTTGAATAAGGTATTCTGCCAATTTATAAACTGGCGGAGCGAAGCGATTTCATTATTCGATGTTCAACGTTCGATGTTCGATGTTCGACGTTCAAAAAACGATTTACTCTGCCGTTCAATATTCTCGCCGGAACGGTTAAACCTTTTAGGGTCGCACGGGCAGAGCCCGTGGTTTAATTAACTGCAATTAATTTACTCTGTGTGCTCTGTGATCTCTGTGATAAAAGTTTTTTGCAACTGCAAATAGTTTACTGTATAATGTTGATGTATTACATATATGAATAAAAACACACAAAATAAAAAGTCAATGAAGCCGGCCCAAAGGCTGTCTGTGCAAAGAAAGGAGATACTTTCTCTTCCAACAGACAGGGCATTGGATTATATTCTAAATGCGCCGCATCCATCTGCTATCGTGCATTCATTTCCGGAACAAGATTTATATTTTCTGGTGCATGATATCGGGCTTGAAGATTCTCTTCCGCTGATGTCGCTTGCTTCCAGCAAGCAGTGGGAATACATGCTTGATATAGAGGTTTGGGGAAAGGACAGAATTGAAATAAGGTCTGTAACAAAATGGCTTGATTTGCTCTTCAGGGCTGACTCTAATCGATTTATTAAATGGTTCTTAGACAAAAAATTAGAATTCATTGAATTCTATTTGTTCAAAAATATCGAGGTAATAATCAGGGAACATGACCAGGATCCCTCAGACCTCGGCAAAGGCCTTTTCACGCTTGACGATACTTTGTATATAAGGTTTATAGACTATCCTTTTGAGGCAGAATCGGAGGATAAATTTCAAGAAATACGCAATAAATTTCTGACAAATTTTATGCATCGTCTTGCCGCATATGATTTCATAACATATCAAAAGGTTTTGCTTGAGTCTTCAAGCATTATTCCTGCTGAATCAGAAGAAGAAGCCTATAGGTTGCGAAATGTCCGGCTTGCGGAAAAAGGCTTTCTGCCGTTTGATGAAGCAACAGGCATCTATCAGCCGTTAAGGCCTCAGGATATTGAGAGGGCTGGGGGAAAATATATTTTGGTTGGTTCCGGACCGAATGCAGCCTTTCTTGTGCCTGTATATGCTATCAGGATGCTTCAAGAAGACAACCTTTTTACAGATGCCCTGCAAACGATTAAAGCAGAAGATGTTCTGCTGGAAATTCAGACTGAGTTTGCCGGTCTGGCCAATCAGATTATAGTGGCTGATCAAAAAAATATTAGAAACAGGGATGAATTAAGAAATGTGATAAAAAAAATCTGTGGATATATAAGCATCGGGCTTGAGCGTTTAACCGGAGCAAACAAGGCGTTAAATGCAAACCAAAGCGCTGCATTAATACAAAAATATATGCTTTCAGACATTTTCAGGGTTGGATACACCCTTTGCATTGAGCTTAAGTGGAGGGCTGAAAAATGGCGTTCAAAAAGCTGGTTTGCAAAAAATGGGCTGTCTCTCAGCTTCTGGGATGAAGAATGGCTCGGTGTGCTGGGAGGCCTGCTGATCAAAAAACCGTTGTGTTACGATAATTATAAAACAACTTCTTCTCTTTACAGGGAGTTTTCTTCTATTGAAGATATCAGAAAAGCTGAAAAGGTATTAAATGAAATTATAGCCTTTGATGATCTTCTCTCTTTGATGACAATTAAGTTTGAAGCTATTGCTGACATGGCGATAACATATAAAAATCTTATACTGACATTATGGGCAAGGCATTATCTAAGTCTTTCCGAAAAGCTTGCGCCACTTTCACTTGATGAACTTAAGACCTTTTTTGATAATTTATTAATTATTTCTCAAGAATCCAAAAAAAACAGGCAACGAAAAACAGGTATATCAATGAAAGAATCCTTTTTGAACTGGATTTCAGAAAAAACCGGTCTAAATATATACGAGATTACTCAAAGATTGGGGCAAACCCTGGAAAATCTTTTTAACGATATAGAAAGCGAATATGGGGCTGTTGCAAAAAAGGATCTCAATTCTAAATATATCTATCTTTTTCTCGTTAAGCAGGACGCTTAACACTTAACACGGTTCGCAAAGATGAGAGTAATCAGCGGCAATTTAAAAGGCAAGAAACTATATTCTATTCCCGGGAAAGCTGTAAGGCCAACCTCGGACCGATTGCGTGAATCGATTTTTAACATTCTATCCTTTCGTGTTAGGCAGGCGGTTGTCCTGGATTTGTTTGCCGGTACCGGAGCTCTCGGCATTGAAGCATTAAGCCGCGGAGCTGAGTCCGCTGTATTTATAGATATTCATAATGAAGCCTTATCCATTATTAAACGCAATATAAAAGTATGCGAACTTGAAAACAAAAGTAAAACCATAAAATGGGATATAATAAAAAATTTAAACTGTATCAAATCAGACAATGCTGCTTTTGATCTTATTTTTATTGATCCCCCTTACAACAGAAGATTTCTTCAACCAACCCTGCACAATTTAAGAAAAGCGGGATCCGTGAAAAAAGGAGCATGTCTTATTATTGAGCATAGCTTTTTAGAGCCGATCCCATTAGATTTTCCTGAGTATGAACTGCAAAATCAAAGAAAATATGGAAAAACACTTGTTTCATTTTTAACTTATATTGTATAATTTAAAGTAATCGGTTTCAGGTTCAGGGTTCAAGGTTCAAAGGTTATAGCCTACTTCACAAGGGTTCAAGGTTCACGGTTCAGAGTTCAGGGTTGACAACCTTTAAACCTATGAACCTTGAACGGTGAACTTTCTTTATTGCTGTGTTATCCTTTTGTTAATAGTGAGTTAGGGCTCTTCAACCTTGAACCTCTGAACCGTGAACCCTTACAGTTAACGTAATTGTCTGTTTTATCAAACTCTTAACACTTAACTCTTAACACTTAACACCTAATATTTACATAAGGACATATAAATCAATGCAAAAAATAGCTGTATATCCTGGTTCTTTTGATCCGATTACAAACGGTCATCTCGATATTATCGAAAGGGGGCTTAAACTTTTCGATAAAATTATTGTAGCTATACTGTATAATTCTACCAAAAAATGTCTTTTTACTATTGAAGAACGAATCGAGATGATTGAAGAAAGTTTAAGCGGCTTTTCAAATGTTGAAGTAGATAAATTTGACGGGCTTCTCATAAATTATGCAAAAAAGCGGGAAGCTAATACCATACTGCGTGGAATGCGTGCTGTATCCGATTTTGAATACGAGTTTCAGCTTGCCCTGATGAACCGCAGACTAAACCGGGAAATTCAGACTGTCTTCCTTATGACCGGCCTGAGATGGATTTTTACAAGTTCATCAATAATAAAGGAGGCTGCCCGTTTTGGCGGTAATATTGAGGGAATGGTACCGCCTGTAGTTAACCGAAAATTAAAAGAAAAATTCGGTTTTGTTTAGGAAATAAAAATGGCAATATCACTTTCAAAAAATGCAAGGCTTGTGCTGGAAAAGCGGTATCTGAAAAAGGACCGCAAAGGAAAAGTAATTGAAACACCTGAAGACATGATTGCAAGGGTGGCCGGAACTATCGCTTCTGTTGATAAGATATTCGATCCAAAAGCTGATGTTGATAAAACAAAGCAAAAATTTCTAAAACTTTTAAGCAATAAGTGGTTTTTACCAAACTCGCCTACCCTTATGAATGCAGGCAGACCTCTTGGGCAGCTTGCCGCCTGTTTTGTTTTACCTGTCGAAGATTCAATAGAAAGTATCTTTGAAACACTGAAACATACTGCAATGATACACAAAAGCGGCGGAGGGACAGGATTTTCTTTCTCGCGGGTTCGTCCTGAAAAGGATATGGTCCTGTCAACTGCAGGCATTTCAAGCGGTCCTGTTTCATTTATGTCTGTTTTCGATGTAGCCACCGAAACCATCAAGCAGGGAGGCGCCCGCAGAGGAGCCAACATGGGTGTTTTGCGGGTGGATCATCCTGATATCGAAATTTTCATAAATTCAAAAAATGATCCGCGCATGTTAAATAATTTCAATATCTCGGTTGCCATCCCCAAAACATTTATGGATGCGCTTAAAAAAAATTCTGATTACGATATTATCAATCCGCGAACAGGCAAAGTTGTAAAACGCATTTCCGCAAAAAAAATATTTGACATGATTGTTGCTTCTGCCTGGCAAACAGGAGAACCAGGACTAATATTTATTGATCGCATAAACCAGGATAATCCAACACCACACCTTGCCGATATTGAAGCAACCAATCCTTGCGGAGAGCAACCTCTTCTGCCCTATGAATCATGCACTCTTGGTTCTATTAATCTTTCTAAAATGGTGGTTAAAAACAGCCTTGATTTAAATAGATTAAAAAGGACTGTTCATGATGCGGTCCATTTCCTTGATAATGTAATAGACGCAAACAAATATCCTCTTCCGCGTATTGAAAAAATGAGCAAAGGAATAAGGAAAATCGGTCTGGGGGTAATGGGTTTTGCCGATATGTTGATAAAAATGGGAATACCTTATGATTCCGACAGTGCTGTTGCCGAGGCGGAAAATGTAATGTCACTGATTTCTAAGGAATCTAAAAAAGCATCTGCCGCGCTTGCCAGAAAACGTGGGAATTTTCCATATTACAAGGGAAGTGTCTTTGACAACCCGTCAACGCCATATATGCGAAATGCCACTACCACTACAATTGCCCCGACAGGCACTATCAGTATTATTGCCGACACTTCCAGCGGAATAGAACCGATTTTTGCTGTGGCATATGCGAGGCATGTACTTGACGGAAAGTTTCTCCCGGAAATACATCCGCTTTTTATTAAAATCGCCAGGAAGGAAGGATTTTACAGTAAAAAACTCTTTGGCCAACTTGCAAAAACAGGTTCCATACAGTCGCTTGACTTTATTCCTGATCACATAAAAAGGCTTTTTAGAATATCTCATGAAATTTCAGCAAAATGTCATATTAAGATTCAGGCTGCATTCCAGAAATATACGGATAATGCTGTTTCCAAAACAGTCAATTTTCCTCCGGACGCCACAAAGGAGGATATTAAAAAGGTATATCTTTATGCTTACAAAAGCGGTTGCAAAGGTGTAACAATATATAGATACGGGAGCCGTAATCATCAGGTTTTAAGTTTCGGCAGCAAAGAAAAGAAATCTGCGAACATAGCTCCCAGGCCGAGACTGATGCGCACTCACGGTATTACGGATTTCAATGAGATAGAAACAATGATTTATGCATGCCCGGAATGCGGCGGAATATTGCATCATGAAGAGGGATGCCCTATCTGTCACTCATGCGGATTTTCAAAATACAGTTAGAGAACTTAGCGCCCTTCGGGCGCACGTTAGTGCCTAAAGTGAGCTAAAGTGCCTAAAGTGAGCTAAAGTGCCTAAAGTGAGCTAAAGTGCCTAAAGTTAAGGAATTCTGCCATTTTATAGGTTCCTTAAGCCATCAATGCGGAAGGAAGGAGCAACTCCTGTAGCTTTGGGTTATCAATTAGCACGCCGAAGGCGTACCACAACTTTAGGCACTTTAATATACTTTAGCTCACTTTAGGCACTTTAATATACTTTAGCCGTTTATAGCTTGAATTTGCTTTAGATATTTTTGGTAGCCGAAGTTAAAACCAATCCCTTAAAACAGATACTTGATAATTACAAAGCCGGCAACAAGAAGAATGGTAAATGCAACTGCCAGGGTATTGAAATATTTCTCAATAAAGGCTTGAATCCCGGAACCAAAGCGATATATCAGCCAACCAACCAGAAAAAAACGCAGGGAACGGGAAACCAGCGAAGCAATTACAAATACCGAGAAATCGATGCTCAGAGCGCCGGCAGAAATAGTAAACACCTTATAGGGGATGGGAGTAAATCCGGCAATACCGATTGCCAGAGCGTCATATTGCATGTAAAGACTCTGGATATATTCAACCTTTTGGGTTAGACCATAAAAGCTTATAATCTTCTCCCCTATTCCGGCCATAAACTGCCATCCTATCAAATAGCCGAGGCATCCCCCAAGTACAGAACCTGCTGAACATACCAGCGCATAATACAACGACCTTTTTGGTATTGCCACGGCAAGGGCTATAAGAAGAATATCGGGGGGTATGGGGAAAAAAGAGGATTCAGAAAAAGCAAGAAGAAACAATGCCCAAGTCCCATATGCTGTTTCCGCCCAGTGGAGGACCCAGGAATAAAGCCGTCGAAGCATTTATTGATATCTCCAGCCTTGTTCGCCTAATAGTTTCACAAACCTGCATCCACCAAGATATGTTTTGCGAATACCCTGCTCATCATTATATAGTTTGACCAACTCCTGCGAG
>CBDAFK010000044.1:0-4196 GCA_965195235.1 uncultured Desulfobacterales bacterium
TATTTTTCGATCCACCGGCAGGCTAATATAGGCCGCAATACATAGAAATATTTTTTGATCCAGATTTCTTCACCTTTTAGATAATCCCGAAAATTACCCTTTGCCATATGAAGATAATGGTAATAGCAATTTCTTGGCGAATAATATTTTGGCAAAAGATCTTTAATCAATTTAGTATAGTTGTCTATTTTATTATATACAATTGGTGATTGGAGCCATTCCAATAATGGTGGATTTGATTTGCGTAATAATTTTAATGTTTTCTGTAAATCCCAACCATTAATATCAAACACTCCATCAGCAGGCTTTTCTATTACATCTCTTCGATCTTCTATACTCAGATACCAATTAAGATCGTGGAAATAAATAAACCTTACATCATAATCACTATCTTGTGATTCAAATCCCCAGGCTCTACTGCCTGATTCGCATGCATATATGATTTTAACATTATATTCCTTCTCAATAATTGAGAGTTTTTTAATTATTTTTTCTTCCATATTCATCGGAACCAGCAAGAAATCAAAATCAGCGGCAGGAAGCACGCTTTCTCAGAGACCATCAAGCAAGAAAAAGAAATGAAAGGGCAAGAATTATATAATCCTCAGCGAGATAGGGAGGGAGCGAATTGTTAAAGTAGTTGAGCGGCTGGCTGATATCCCTGCCGGAGAATACAGTATCAAATTCCTTTTAAGATTGAAATTCTCGCCGATCGTATATCCCTTTATATTTGAAGGTCGTCAGCGTATGCATATGAAATATGTTGATAATCATCGGTTTCCTTATATCCTTTCTCATTATGAGAAAACTTCATAATATCTCCTGCACCAAAATTTTGAAAATACTCTTTAACCTCACTTAATATTTTTATCTCAGAATTTGAAAAGACCGACAAGTCAGGACTCTTATCAGCATAGAACATTTCGCCGACATATTCCCCAAAATTAACCTCATCAACACTAATTGCTTTTTCCTCATTTCCCAGTGTTGCAAAATAGTAATCATATCTATCAGGCACAGGGCCAAATTTGCGATGGACATACCTGACACCGGTGATCGAAGAAGCATAATTCTTGTAATGTTTAAAATCAGCGTAAAACAAGAGTTTGCAAAGCTTTGTTTTTAAGACGCCGCCTACACAAAAGAAAATAATGGCCTGGAAAAGCCTGTTAAGGTTTAGCTCTTTAAAACCACTTAGAATATCTGGGCTATATTTGCCGAAATGCTCGGAATAAATAAAAGGGAATGAATGTGTTTCTTCTACAGCATTTCTTAGTAATATAATAAGCTTTTCTCTTTTTTCTTCGGCTATAAAGTTACCTTGTAACTCAATAAGGTTAAGGAGATTACGAGGATCTTTAATCATTTGTAATATGGTGTTGTGAGTATCATCTTGAAGAGCGCCATTTTCATAACGACTTAAGGTTGCATCTCCCCAGCCTAAGAGTTTGCAGAATTCCTTTTGGGTTAATCCATATCTCTGTCTTAATTCGCGAATTTCTTTAGGTTGCATCATCCCATGACGGCGACGATATTCTTTGTATGCCAGAGCCAAAGGATCATGTTTTGATTTAGGGTCATCAAATTCAGCGCCACATTCCAGACACTTATAGTATTCCACAGGAACATTTATGCCTTCACCTTTAACAATAATGTCTTCGGTAGTTTTAATATGTTGAAGCTCAGTCTTTTTTTCGCAGTTCGGACAAATATTCTTCATAGTTTTCACACCCCTCGCTTAGATAATTTAAAGGGATAACAAAGTGGCTGCTTAGCAGCATGAAATGAGATACACTTGGCAATCTTAGGAGACTCAACTTGTGCAATTTTCAGCTTTATATATACCTCACGTCCGGCAATTTCCTTACCGAACACCCAAACATCACCCGGCCTATCCTTATCTGGCTGAGGTCCCTTGCAATAATCCGTCACTGAGAGTCCGAGTATTTCGACTTTGCAAGCCTCCTTTGTTAATCCCAAATCAACCAGTGATTTCTGATGTTCAAGGCGGTTGACAACATATAGATTCCCTTCTTGAGCTAACTGTTTAAATTCCTTAAGAAAAAGTGCGATTTTTCAATTGGGATAGATCAACCAAACAACATAACACCTCCTATCTATGTTGTAACTTCTCAATAAGTTATAGTATGGGCATTTCAATCTGCGGATTGTAGGGACCGATGCCCTTATCGGCCCGTTTGGGGAACTGGCACTACATAATTTTACAGAGGTTATTGAGAAGTTACCTAAAGTTCTTTTAATGCATTGATATTTTTTGTGTTGATTTATTTGTGACTTTGGACTCTCAAGTATAAAGATATTTTAAAAAATTTATATATCATATGATAAACTTGTCAAGAAAAATTATCATATGATAAAGATATCGTGGTGTTTGAAAGACTTTTCTGAGGATCAAATGAAATTTTAAAAAATTTATTATGATCTTTTAAATACCCCGTCCGCTTGCGGCGGGGAGCTTCATTTTGTTTGCCTCCAGCCGTTTCCGTGCCGATTCA
This sequence comes from uncultured Desulfobacterales bacterium, assembly GCA_965195235.1. GTDB lineage: Bacteria > Desulfobacterota > Desulfobacteria > Desulfobacterales > ETH-SRB1 > Desulfaltia. The sequence continues at coordinate 2,517 of CBDAFK010000044.1, forward strand.
ACCGCTTTGTGAAGTTTCTGCTCCAGCAATTCACGTTTCGGCAGGAAATCTATGGAAATCTATGGGACGTTATCAGTTTATAAGTTTATATCGTCAAGAAGTAACCATTGGTTTTCCTTTGCGATTTTTTCACCGCGTTTAAAAGACAAATTCACGGCGGGTTGAGATAATTTCAATCTGCTTTTACTTCCGATCATCCGCCTGAGATAGAATGGAGTGAGTTTTCAATTAAAAAGGCCTGTATCTTCTCAGCGCTATAGAAAATGCCTGACATGCTTTATGTAATCTGAAAAAATATTACAAATTTTTAGAACAGTTTTATTGCCGTCAAATTCATCAATTAATTTATCAGCAATTTTAGGCGAAATTTTTTCAAAAGTATATGAAATTTCCTCTATCACCTGTTTAAGATATGCAAATTTCAAATCGAGTTGGTCTGCCAGCCGCATCCAGTGCCTTTCAACAATCCAGTCAAAACGGTTTTCCGTGCCGATTTTCATTGCCATTTTCGAGGAAAGCTCTGGATAAACCCTGGTTGAAATCAAATCATAAAAGGGCGCCAGGCGAATGCCACTTCCCCCAGTCCTGATAAATGACAAATTTTTTCCATGGGCATCTGCATTGCCGATGAAACAATTGAAGACTATCCATTTTATCAATGCTTGCTTGTCTGAAACAGGATTTATGCTATATGTTTCGATCAGACGGAAACAGTCGGTCAAGCCTGGTCCGCCTTCAGTTTCATATTTTTGATCAGGCATACAGCCAAGCACTTGGCATAAGTCCTCCTGATGAATTCGTGTAAGGCTTCCGTCCTTTTTCTTTGCCCTGTCATAGCGTTCCACTATGTATGCAATATACTTTTTTCCCTTCCATATAAAAGACTTCGGGACCGGTAATCCAACTGCTTCGGCAAGCAACATGCAAAAGTATTCATTTTGAACCATATCCTCAAAATACAGATTTTGGGGCTTAAAAATATGGGAACTCGGTGCAATTCCAACCGGCAAATAAAATTTGTTGTTATTTATATAAATTGGAATTTTATTTTGAGCGCCTGCCAAAGAAAGACGCAACTTATCTTTTATAATCAAAATCGGCTTTACAGCATTTTTTTCCATGAGCTGCTCAACTTCCTGATCTGGCAGCAATAAATATCCTTCTTCACCGCCAAGAGCAGCAACTTGCGGAAGAATAGAGATAGCTCCGGCACACTCACCGCCAATTGCTTCCAGTAGTTTGAAATCGTTTTGCTTCGAAATATGTTTAATTTTCGAAATCCGAGCCCTGATTTCACCCTCCGGCAACAAATTGCTGAAAAAAGGCTTTGCGATATCATCAATGTAGGGCTCTTCCTGTAATGGTAAATACAGAGATATAGGCATGGCATCAGGACAATTCATATAGTTCTTGTCATACTGAAAAACAAAACGCCTTTTTTCATCCAGCCAAAGGTATCCAGCGAACTCATCATGCAAATATACGGCTAACTTTGCCATGGCTATCACGACCTTTCACTAATGCCGATAATAAAACCAAAACCTCTTAAAACTTTCATAATTTTATTAAAGCGCATGGTAGCTTTTCCGTTTTCCAGTTCTGACATAAAACGGGCGCCAACATTACAAAGCCCCGCGGCTTCAACCTGCGTCATTCCCATTTCCTTACGCTTTTTACGAA
>CBDAFK010000045.1:0-3615 GCA_965195235.1 uncultured Desulfobacterales bacterium
TGCAAGCTCCGGAGGGCAGCGGGAATTTGCGCCTATCCTTGCAAGAGCCGCGGTTGCCGCAGGCGCAGATGGAATATTTATGGAGGTTCATAAAGACCCGGACAGGGCGCTTTGCGACGGGCCTAATTCGATAAAGCTTGATGATCTTTATGAACTTTTTTCGCAACTCGTGGCAATTCGAGGTGCATTGTCCCCGACAACTATCAATTGAGCTTTTCGCTTAATTGAGATATTAGTTTAGTTTCGCACCCTTTAATTTATCAAAAGCGTTAGACGGTAAGAGCTAAAAATAAATCTTTGAAGCGAAATATACTGTCTGTAGTTTTAACGACGGCGCCAATCAATAACCATAAGATTGATGGAAATCAAGGGTGCGAAACTTGAGTAAGTTACCTGGAGTCAAAGCTGTTCTGCTGTGGGTAGGACAGGTCAGAGATTTACAGAGAAAGAAAAATTTGATATGGAAAACGGTCACTACTTTCCCATTACATAGGTGTACTGCCAAAACTGGTGTTAATGTGAAGATTTTAAATTGTTGACAAACTACTGGAATTTTAATGACACCGTCAATTTTCTTCGGAGCATATATAGTCGATCTAATCATCGGCGATCCCCACCGATTTCCCCACCCCGTAGTCATCATCGGGAAATTTGTGAGATTTTTAGAGAGGGGGATGGGGGGATTTATAGATAAAAAAAAGGCCGGGATCATTCTGTGGTTTACCGTGGTTATTCCCGTTTATTTCATTACTTTGGGAATAGTGGAAGGATGTTTTTTTATAAACCCCCTGTTTGGTATGATTATATCGGTTTTTCTTGCCTCCCTTACATTGGCAACAAAATCTCTTTATGATGAAAGCAAAGTTGTTCTAAATGCCTTGAACCGTGGAGATATGGAAGAGGCAAGGAAGCGCCTCTCCATGATTGTGGGAAGGGATACAAAAGACCTTAATAAGGAAGAGATTTTGCGGGCAGTTATTGAAACAGTATCGGAAAATCTGTCGGACGGTATCCTGGCGCCTATGTTTTATCTAACTCTCGGCGGCGTTCCCCTGGCCATGGCTTATAAGGCGGTCAATACTCTCGATTCGATGGTGGGGTACAAAAATGCCGGATACAGAGATATCGGTTGCTTTTCAGCTAAAATGGACGATATGGCAAACTTGATACCGGCAAGGTTAACCGGTTTTATCATCATATTCTCTGCTTTTATTCTGAGGCTTAACTGGCGGGATTCCTGGAGGATTATGCGAAGAGACGGTCGAAACCACTCGAGCCCCAACAGTGGCATATCGGAAGCTGCAGTGGCCGGCGCCCTCGGCATACAGCTTGGTGGTAAAAACAGATATTTTGGAGAAATTGTCAGAAAGCCTACTATCGGTGATAAGATAAAAGAGATAGACAAGAGGGATATAAAGAAAGCATGGGTTATCATGTTTACCTCATCTTTTTTGATGGCCGTTGTCTGTCTATCTGTTCTATGGATGATTCAATGATGAAAAGAGACCATGGCGGTAACGTGAGTGAAATTTCCAGAAGATATGGAATCGATGAAGATAAAATCATCGACTTCAGCGCCAACATAAATCCGCTTGGCTATCCGCCGGGGTTAAAAGAAACGATAATTAAAGAATTTGATTCCATATTGAATTATCCTGATATTGATTCATTTGAGCTTGTTTCAAGATTGTCGGAATACCATGATATTGGCCGGAATTATATCATTGTGGGAAATGGCTCAACAGAATTCATGTACTCCATACCTACAGCATTCAAACCTCAAAAAGCCCTTATTGTTACGCCTGCCTTCAGTGAATACGAAAAGGGTCTCAGGCTGGCCGGCACAAAAGTTTCATACTTCCGAACAGATGAAAAAGAAGATTTTTCCATTGATATTGCTCGCCTTTGCAAACGTTTAAGGGAAGGTTTTGATATCGTTTGTTTTTGCAATCCCGCTAATCCAACAGGCGTCCTTACATCAAAAGATGAATTGTGTCGTGCTGTTGCATGTGCGGGTAAAACAGGAACGCTTGCAGTCATAGACGAGGCCTTCATAGATTTTGTGGAGGAAGAGTCTGTAAAAAAAGAGATTTTGAAGTTTTCCAACCTGATAGTCCTTAGATCGATGACAAAATTTTTCGGCATTCCCGGCCTGCGGATAGGCTATGTAATTGCTTCCACGCCATGTATTGCAAAAATCAGGGAAGTCAAACCACCGTGGACGGTTAACTCGCTGGGACAAAAAGTGGCTGCTTATGTTTTTTCAGACAGGGACTACATAAGAAATACGAGACAATATGTAAAAGCTGAAAGAGAGTTGTTAATGGCCGCCATAAATGAGATACCCGGCCTTAAAACCTATAAGAGCGCAGCGAACTTTCTCCTTGTTTTTATGGATAGCCGAATTGGTCTGAATTCTACAGAGCTTAAAAACCATTTGTCCCGTGAAGGGATACTGATAAGAGACTGCAGTACATTTGATGGTATGGGAGACCGTTATTTTCGTGTAGCTGTCAAAAAACATGAGCAGAATATGATTCTTATCGAAAAGTTGAAAGAGGTTGTAAAATGAAAAAAAAAGAAAAATACCCCCTCCCTATTCGTGAATGGTCAGAAGATGACCGGCCGCGGGAAAAACTACTCAAATATGGAGAGCATACCCTGAGTAATGCGGAACTTCTTGCTATCTTGATTAGAACAGGCACACCTGGAAGAAGCGCAGTGGATATCGGCAGAGAATTGCTCCATAAATTCAAATCCCTTCGTTTAATGAGCGGCATTGATGCTTCTGAGTTTAAAGAGATTTCCGGGCTCAAAGACGCAAAAATTGCACAGATCAAGGCAGCCATCGAATTGGGCCGAAGGATGTTAAGCGAAGAAAAAGCTCTCGAGGGCTCGATTAAAAAATCATCTGATGTTGCGAATTTTCTGATGCCCCTCATGAGAGACCTGAAAAAAGAGCGGTTTGTGCTTCTTCTTCTCAACAGACGGAATGCTGTATCAGATATGATTGATATCGACTATGGCACAGTTGACAGGGCCAATCCATATATTCGCGATATTATCCAGACAGCCATCAAATATAATGCCCCGTCGATCATTGTCTCCCACAATCACCCATCCGGTGCGGTAATTCCCAGCAACGATGACAAGGCTTTCACGAAAAGCCTGATGATGGCGGCTAAAGCAACCGGCATCAGCTTTTTCGACCACATCATCATCGGAGACAACCGCTACTTCAGTTTTGCCGATGAAGGATTGATTGAAGAATATGAGATGAAAGCGATTCGGGAGTTATAGTAAGATTGGCGGGGACGCCCTCGACTAATTAGACTTATGGCTATTTAACCGATAAAGCGTTTTAGCAATTGCAGAAGGGATTGGCGGGGACGCCCTCGACTAATTAGACTTATGGCTATTTAACCGATAAAGCGTTTTAGCAATTGCAGAAGGCGACACTCCCAGATGACGGCCGGCTTCAGTCAGCGAAACGCCCCATTCTTCAACAAGCTTCTTTGCCAGTTGAGATCTAATCGCAGAAACTTTCTGGCGTCGACCCCCTGATTTCAATGCCTCAACACTGATATTCTCTTTTTTACAGATTCTGTGAATATA
>CBDAFK010000046.1:0-6961 GCA_965195235.1 uncultured Desulfobacterales bacterium
CGGCAAAGGATTTCGGGTTTGATTTTGAGGCGCATGCAGCAGCATTTCCTGTACATAGATATTCAGATGAGGAAAAAGAGAAGATCGGATCTTACTGGAGCAAACAGGGCGTAAATATTATATGGCATGACCCGGATGTAACGGATGATTATATTGACAATTCAACAAACCCGTGTCTTGCCTGTCAAAGGCTGAGGAAAAAAATTCTAAAAAAAATTTTGACCGGCTCGATAGAGGACTGGAACAAATTGGTGCTCATAGTTAGTTATTCCCTCTGGGACATTGTCAGCTATTGTGTAGAGCATTTGATGTCTGAAATATTTTCTGATCCTGACAATAAAACCGATGCTGAAAGAAATTACAGGTTTAAAGAAACAGCGCAGCGTTTTTATCCCCTTTTAAAGATGAAGGAGGGATATACGATTTTCAGGCCTTTGATCAAACATAATAACGATGATATTCTTAAGGTAATTTCGCAAAAAGATATACCCACGCTTTCCATCCCATGCAAATTTAAACACTTAAGGCCAAAAGAAATATTAGAAAACTACTACGAAAGAATGGGTTTACGGTTCGATTATAATCAGGTGTTTGATTTTGCAAAAAAATCGCTCAATCTTCCGGATATGTCTTCATATACATCTATAAAAAAAGAAGAATATCTGCGACGAATTTTTTGAGATAAAAGTGATTTTGCAATAAACAGAGAAATTTACATAAAAATACTCACATCGCCAATGCCTTTGCGAATAACCTCAGGTATATCATTTATAAGGGAGATTACGCTTGAGGGTTTCCCGGCGATAGGGGTTTGCCCGTCAATTACAATATCAATTCTTGAATTGAAATAATCGCGGATAAGGGATGGATCGTGAATAATGCTTCCATCCGGCATTGTTGCGCTTGTTGTAATAATCGGATTTCCCAGTTCTTTCACAAGCGCCAGACAAATCGGATTGTCAGGCACACGTATGCCCGCGGTTTTTCGCCTGGTCAACATAATTTTGGGCACAAGTTTTGAACCTGCCAGAATGAAAGTATAAGGCCCGGGCAAAAGCCGTTTCATGGTTTTATATGCATAATTTGAAACTTTGGCATAATGGCTGATATTTTTGAGTCCTGAACAGATAAAACTAAATGGTTTGCTTTTATTTCGCTGCTTTAACTGGTAAATCTTCTCAATAGCCCTTTTATTCATAATATCACAACCTATTCCATAAAAGGTGTCTGTTGGATAAGCGATTATTCCACCTTTTTTGAGCGCTTCAACGATCTTTGTGATGAGACGCGCTTGTGGATTTTTTGGATTTATTTTAATAAGCATTATAATGTCTCAAATTTGAAAAATGCTTTAATTTGCATATTTCACGAAATGTTCTGTCTGAATGTGTAAGGATTAAAAGATTAAGGGGTAAGGATTAGTGCAGTACCCCTTAATCCCCTAATCCTTTTATATTGTCAATGCAACAAATAAAAGATTGATAAAGGTAGATCCATTTGCTATTTTAATTCTATTACTTTAAAAGCTGTTTTAGTAATAGTTCAGCCACAAAGTCACAAAGACACTAAGATTCTAATATAATCCTCTTAAGATTCATAATTTAGGGATTTAGGGATTCCGAATTGAAGGATGTTGTCACTTTTAATTCCTCAATTCCTCAATTCGCAATTCCTCAATTTATCAATCATATCTTTTCTTTGTGTCTTGGTGGCTGAACTGTTACCTGTTTTAAAGGTTTCAAAATTATTTTTTTCGGAGGAAGCTTATGATAAAAATGCCACCTGAGGAAGCCTTTTCTTTTGATGATGTTCTGATAATTCCGAACTATTCTGATGTACTGCCGAAAGATGTTAATACCGCAACAATGTTGACAAAAAATATTGCGCTTAACATCCCGATTGTAAGCGCTGCCATGGATACTGTAACAGAGGCGCATACAGCCATTAGCATGGCCCGTGAAGGGGGAATAGGTTTCATACACCGCAATATGAGTATCAAAAGCCAGGTTCTGGAGGTTGACAAAGTTAAAAAATCTGAAAGCGGTATGATTATTGATCCCATTACAATCCATCCTGACCAATTGGTACATGAAGTGCTCAAGCTGATGGAGCAGTATCGCATTTCCGGGATTCCGGTTATAATAGGGGATAAACTGGTAGGTATCGTGACTAACAGGGACCTGCGATTTGAAACAGACCTGCAAAAGAAAGTCTCTGAAGTTATGACAAAGGAAAATCTTGTAACAGTTTCAGAAGGAATTACCATGGAAGAATCAAAGAAGCTGCTTCATAAACACAGGATTGAAAAGCTTCTTGTGGTTGATAAAAATGGCCGGCTCAAGGGGATGATAACAATAAAAGACATTGAAAAAATAAGAAAATATCCAAACTCCTGCAAAGACAGTATGGGCCGGCTCAGGGTCGGCGCGGCAGTCGGAGTTGGCCGGGATATGGAGGAACGAGCGCACGCCCTTCTCAAAGCAGGGGCAGATGTTATATTAATAGATACATCTCATGGAGATACAAAAAATGTTATTGATGCAGTAAAAACATTAAAAAGCAATTTCAAAAATATTGAACTGATTGCAGGCAATGTCAGCACGGCAAAAGGGGCTGAAAATCTTGTTAAGGCAGGTGTTGACGGGGTAAAAATCGGAATCGGGCCGGGGTCCATATGCACTACGCGTATCATTGCCGGCGCAGGCATACCCCAGTTAACCGCAATAATTAATTGCAGGTCAATATCCAGCAAAACCGGCGTTCCTTTAATCGCTGATGGAGGCATCAAGTTTTCCGGCGATATTACAAAGGCTATAGGGGCCGGAGCCCATACAGTAATGATAGGCGGACTTTTTGCCGGAACCGAAGAAAGCCCCGGCGAATTAGTCCTTTTTCAGGGCCGGAGCTACAAGGTATACAGGGGTATGGGCTCGATTGAAGCAATGAAAAAGGGCAGTAAAGACAGGTATTACCATAGTGAAATGACCGATGACGCCAAGCTGGTTCCAGAGGGCATTGTCGGACGTGTTCCATATAAAGGTTCTCTTTCTGCTAACATTTTGCAGCTTATTGGGGGATTAAAGGCGGGCATGGGGTATGCTGGGTGTCGAACCCTGAAAGAACTCAGGGAAAAGGCTCGTTTTGTCAAGATAAGTCCGGCAGGTATGCGCGAAAGCCATGTTCATGATGTAATAATTACCAAAGAGGCCCCGAATTACCAGCTTGACTGACCTGAACCCTGAAGCTTGATTTATTTTTAAAAACCTAAAAAGTTATAATCTATCTAAATGACAACTCCTGCATTCGATTTTATCCATCTGCATGTTCACACGCAATACAGTCTTCTTGACGGCGCCATAAGGATCGATGCCCTGTTAAAACGGGCATCCGATTTTGGCATGGATTCTGTTGCCATTACCGATCATGGCACCATGTTTGGAATTATTGAATTTTATGAAAAGGCTGTAAAGGCCGGAATAAAACCGATAATAGGGTGTGAATTCTATGTGGCGCCGCAAACTATTAATGATAAAACCCCGTTTGACCACAAAGGGCTTTCTCATCTTGTTATTTTAGCTAAAAATCTTGAAGGGTACCGCAATTTATGCAAACTGGCCACCATTGCACAGCTTAAAGGCTTTTACCATAAACCCCGCATTGATAAAGAAGTTCTAAAAAAATACAGCAAAGGCCTTATCGGTCTTTCAGCATGTATGCATGGCGAAATTCCCAGGCTGATTATTGAAAGCGCTATTGATAAGGCGGATGAAGCCGCGCGCACCTACCTTGAAATTTTTGGAGAGGACAACTTTTTTCTTGAAGTCCAGAGCAACGGGATTGCAGTGCAGGAAAAGGTTAACCAGGGCCTTCTTGATATGAGCAAAAGGCTTTCAATCCCTCTCGTAGCCACCAACGACTGCCATTACCTGAACAAAGAGGATGCTCGTGCACATGAACTGCTTTTGTGCATACAGACCGGAAAGACTATCCATGATCCAAATCGTTTCAGATTCGCAACCGACCAGCTTTATTTTAAATCAAAAGAAGAGATGCATTCATCTTTTTCCCTTTATCCGGGCGCCCTTAACAACAGTGTTGAGATTGCAAAAAAATGCAACGTTGAATTTGACTTTCTGTCAAAATCAAGCAGCGTATATCACTTCCCGAAATTTAGTCTTTCTGCTGATTCTTCTTCTGGCCAGACTGCGGATGAAATTTTTGAGCAAAAGGTCAGGAAGGGATATGCACACATATTACAGCATATAAAAACAAAAAATCCTGATATTGATGAGAAAATTTATAATGACCGTCTTAACTATGAAATTTCCATCATAAAGGATATGGAATTCCCGAGTTATTTCCTGATTGTTGCCGATTTTATACATTATGCCAAAGAGAATAATATTCCGGTGGGTCCTGGAAGAGGGTCTGCAGCGGGAAGTCTTGTTGCATATAGCCTGGGAATTACAGAGCTGGATCCTATAGAGCACGGTCTTATTTTTGAACGTTTCCTCAATCCTGCCAGAAAAAGTATGCCGGATATCGATGTTGATTTTTGCATAAACGGCAGGGAAGAAATTTTTAAATACATAGTGAATAAATACGGCGGCGGCGATTATGTCGCACAGATCATAACCTTTGGAAAGCTCAAAACCAGAGCCGTTATACGCGATGTTGGCCGCGCACTTGACATACCGTTGCGCGAGGTGGATTCAATCGCCAAGATGGTGCCTGATGTTTTGAATATAAGCCTTGATGAAGCGCTGACACAGGAACCTAAGCTTAAGCGCCTTGCAAAAGAAAAGCCTGAGATAGAAAATCTTATAAAGATATGTCGCGTTCTTGAAGGGTTGCCAAGACATGCATCAACACATGCCGCAGGTGTCGTGATAGCAGACAAACCTCTTGTGGAATATTTGCCGTTGTGCAGGGGCAAAAAAGGGGAAGTGGTAACTCAGTTTGACATGAAATGTGTTGAGAAAATCGGGCTGGTAAAATTTGATCTCTTAGGCCTTCGCAACCTTACTGTCATCGCCAATACCCTTTCTATTATTGCAGGGCAGGGCGGCGTTCCTCCGGATTTTGCAAACCTTGATTTTAAAGATCCTGATACTTATCGACTGTTAGCATCAGGTGACACAACCGGAGTGTTTCAGCTTGAAAGTTCAGGCATGAGAGATCTGCTTGTAAGGCTGCATCCCGAATGCTTTGACGATATAATAGCCCTTGTCGCCCTTTACCGTCCCGGCCCGCTTGAAAGTGGAATGGTGGATGATTTTGTTGAAAGAAAGCACGGAAGAAAATCTGTTAAATACATTGTGCCCGAGCTGGAACCTATTTTAGAAGAAACTTACGGGGTTATTGTATATCAGGAACAGGTTATGAAAATTGCCGGTGTGCTCGCTAATTATTCCATGTCAGAGGCGGATGATTTACGCAAAGCAATGGGAAAAAAATTACCGGCGATTATGGCTAAGCACACTCTGCGTTTTATACAGGGAGCAAAGGACAATGGCATTGCTTTTGACAAGGCAAAAAAAATATTTGAGCTTATAGAAAAATTTGGCGGATACGGATTTAACAAATCCCATAGCGCTGCATACGCTCTTATCGCATACCGGACAGCTTTTCTTAAAGCTCACTTTCCTGTAGAGCTTATGGCTTCATTGCTTACAAGTGAAATCCATTCCATTGACGGAGTGGTAAAATATATTGCCGAATGTCGAAGTCACGCAATAGATGTTCTTCCTCCTGACATAAATGAAAGCGGCAAAGAATTCACCGTGGTTGGTTCAAAGATAAGATTCGGGCTTGTAGCGGTTAAAAATGTTGGAGAAGGGGCAATTGAATCTATAATTAATGTTAGAAAAAAGGGCATATTTTCTTCTTTCTATAATTTTTGCGAACGGGTGGCTTTACAAAAGGTTAACAAGAGGGTCGTCGAAAGCCTTATAAAATGCGGGGCCTTTGATTCCACCGGCGCCAATCGCAGCCAGATGATGGAATCCTTAGAGGATGCTCTTGATTATGGCCAAAGGATACAAAAGGAAAGATCAGACCCGCAGATCGGCTTGTTTAATGTCAGCGTAAGCAAGTTGCATCCTCCTATGCCGGCAATTGACGAATGGGACGAGAAACAGCTTCTATCCTTTGAGAAAGAGTCGCTTGGTTTTTATATAACAGGGCATCCTTTAACGAGGTATGAGGCTCTGCTTGATAAATTCACTAATGCAACCTCTGTCTCGACAAAGGAAAAAAATGATGGTGAAACGGTCAGGATCGGAGGCATTATAAGAAATACCAAGACCATTAAGACAAAAAAAGGGGATTTAATGGCCTTTGTAACAATAGAGGACATGCTTGGTTCTATTGAAGTTACAGTTTTTTCTTCAGTTTATAAAAAAATACACGATTTTCTAATTGATGACAATCCAATCATTCTGCAGGGACAGGTGCAAAAGGATGAAAACTCGGCAAAAATACTGGTCGATTCCCTCATTCCCATGGATAAAGCTGAAGAAAGCTGGACTACAAGCATCCACTTTAATCTGGATATAACGAAGATCCAAAGAGAGAGGCTTGCCAAACTTTATGATATTGTCAGTAAACATCCCGGCTTATGTCTGGCTTATATCCATCTGCGCGATCCGGATAAAACAGAAACAATAATTGCTTTGCCTGATACCATGAAACTTAAGGCCGGTTCGGCATTAATATGCGAAGTTAACGGATTTCTTGGTTATAATGCAGTGGAAACTGTTTGCAAAGAAATCACTGCTTCTTCACAGCTTAATAATTTCAGGAACAATGGCAAAAGAAAGGGGAAAGTCAGCCACTAAGGCACAAAGGCACTAAGATTCTAAAATGATTATTTATTTCTTATGCACAGTAAAAAGCAATATCTGTAAATTTATAGTATAGGAATTTTCTTTCCTGAAATAACAAATAACAAATTACAAAT
>CBDAFK010000047.1:0-3929 GCA_965195235.1 uncultured Desulfobacterales bacterium
GTTCAGTCATATTCTGCCCCAGACTGTCAGGATAGGTGATAAGCTGGACTTTATTTTGAATTTTCATATGATTTCACCTTTTGCCTTTTTAATAAAGTTGTAGTGTTTTACAGCCTCCACGATTCCAGCGGCATATTTTTGCTTTGCAAAATAGATATTTTTCCTGTGTTTGAGTTTTTCAAGCTCTTCGCTGTAGTTGGCTACCACCATTGCAAGCGGCTCTCCGCGAAGCATTTCCTCGTCATTTCCGGAATCGCCGCAGACAAGAATATTTTTCAAGGGAATTTCCCATCTGTAGCTTAGATAGCGGATTGCTTTGCCTTTAGATGCTCGATAAGGAAGAATATCGAGGTATCTCTGGTGGGAATAAATAAGGTTGTATCGACATTTATGTTTCAGCAATAGATCATGAATCATGGCCAGCCTATCCTTTCCAGGCTTCATAAGATAGCTGATTTTAAAGCGCCGCTGCGTTATTTCTTCCTGGTACTCCAGGAAATCGACCTCTTTTAACAACTCGACGATTTTTGCGCGATTCCATTTGCTCGAGATATGCGTTTCCCATCCTTGACCGTAGTGCAGATCTTTTCCGTAGTAGATTTCCGAGCCTACTGATGAAATAATTATATCCGGCGCATGCACGTTGTGCTGTTTTAAATATTCAACAGCGGAAGCAACAGTTCTGCCGGTAGCGACACAAAATCCAATAATATTCCGATTTTTCGTTAGCAATGCAAGCAGGTCGTTAAGATTATTGTTCTCTTCCTCCCCAATCAGGGTGTTATCGATATCTGTTATAATAAAATAATTTAGTCTTGCGAGACGTTTTCCGATGGAATCGGACGGGATGGCAACGCCTATTCCCGATTCGGGGATTTCTTTAACAAGCTTTTTCACTTCTTTTATATACTTTTCTGCATGTTTTTCCCATAAGTAGTGTTTGCGGACGTTTATAATACCGTTTTTTGAAAACTTCTCCCACGTGTCATGATCGGTAATTATTTTTTTAAGAGCATCTGCTATTTTTTTTGTACTAGTCGGATCCACAAGAATGCCGTTATCACAGTTATGTATGATATCTTTGGGCCCGCCATCATCTGTTGCCACGATCGGAAGACCGGTTGCTGAAGCTTCGAGCAGCGTTAAGCCAAAAGGCTCGGTCAAAGCAGGATTTATAAAAACCCCATTTTTCTCAGCGGCAATGCGGTATAATTCAGGCACCTCGTGTTCAAAATCATGTTTTTTAGGGATAGCCATCTTTCCGTAAAGATCGTACTTGTCCATGAGCAAAAGCATTCTGGTTAAAACGTTCCTTTCGTTTTCTTCCTTTTCGGAAATATCTTTTCGAATTCCGGCAAACACCGCAAGATTAGACATGGCCTGCAATTCAAGATCTTCCCCGTAAGCCTTGACCAGACCAGAAATATTCTTGCGTTCATCAGGACGGCACAGCGTCAATATCAACGGTTTGTCAGGGTGGCTGAAAAAACGGTTTAACTCTTTAAGCACTGATGCCTGCGCATAGATTTGAACTTCATCTTTTTCGGTTTCAGGAAGCATATCGTGATAGTAAGGGTAAAATTTTTCCAGGTCCAGCCCGGGTGGTATTACACGGTATGCCGGCAAATTATTATTCCGATACATCCCGTATTGCTTCTCAATTTCCTGGCTTGTACTGGTTATTATGAGGTCTGCGTTTTTCAGAACCTCTTCTTCAATATGAATCCGATGGTCAATTTTATATTTTTTGATAATATCCGCTTGCTCCAAGCCGTTATTGAGCAGTTTTTCCTTTTTGGCACGGCCCAGCGAATGCCCTGTAAATATTAAGGGAATGCCAAATGTTTTTGCAAGCTGTATGGCGACATATCCGGCATCTGCATAATGACCGTGGACAATGTCGGGTATTGCATTTTCACGTTTGATGAACTTTATAGTTTTGTCAACAAACTCATCCAGATATGGCCATAGCAGCTCTTTCCTGATATATTTTCTGCCGCCGCACTGAATTCTCACGATACGAAATTTATCGTTTACCTGTTCGATTGGTCTGGAGTAGTCCTCTGACACGGCTTTATCCATGATTAAACGTGTAAAGAGGTCGATACGTTCTACATCGCCGCGCTTGCTGAGCGCCTTGCCCAGTTCAACCACATAATTGATCTGGCCGCCGGTATCTGCATCGTGTCCCATTTCCATATTTTTCGAACGTAGGAGGCCGTGAATGCTGAACATTTGAATGTATAATTTATGCTTTTTCATTTTGCTTACCCTTTATACTGGAAATAGTTTTCTTGTAAAAGTTTGGGTCAGTCGGGACTGCTCCTTCAATTTTACAGATACGCGCGGCAAATTCCGTTGCTTTCTCCAGAATTAGTTCCAATGGCCACTTGTTAATGTATCCGATTGAAAGTATCGCTGTGTAAGCATCACCTGCGCCTACACTATCGACGACATTATCCAGTTGTGCCGGTTGTGTTTGGAAGTGCTTATCCACTGTAAAAAGTTCACTTCCATTTTTGCCTTTTGTAAGAGCTAACATCTCCATGCAGTATTTATTCATGAGATGTTCGACAAATGAGCGGCTGCTTTTTTTAAAATCAAACATTTGCTTAAGCATTTCAAGCTCTTTATCATTTAATTTTAGTACATCACACTCTCTTAGTGAATCTACAATAATCTGTTTTGTAAAGCAATGGGGCCTGAGATTAATGTCGTAAAGGCATTTTGTTGTCTGGTGCCTTTGCTCAAGAATTTGCTGTATAGTCTTGAAACCATATTCGCTTCTCTGGACAAGGGTTCCAAAATAAATTAGCCTGGTATTTGCATTGAGTAACGATGCGATTGATGTATTGAATTCAATATAATCATAGGCAACGTCTGGCAGGATGTTAAACTCAGGAACGCCTTTGGCATCGAGTTCTATAATCACCTTGCCTGTGCGATGTCTGTCGTCGAGCTGAATATTTTTACTCTTTAAATCATTTTGTTGCAAAAACTTTATTACTTCCCTGCCCTCGGTGTCATTGCCGATTCTTGAAACAAAGCAAACCGGCATGCCAAGATTTTTTAAATGAAAGGCAAAATTGAAAGGCGCTCCGCCTAAACGCTTGTATTCAGGAAATATATCGTAAAGTATTTCGCCGATGGCAAGTATCATCAGTTTTGGTTCCAATTTTCATGAGAATAATTTGAGGATAAAACCATGTGCTCTCAAATCTGCCTGATTCGGGCTATTCCTTCAGCTCGACAATCTCGACATTCAGAGAATTTCTATGAATATGCAGCAATGCTGCAGAACACATACAAGCCGACTTCGGCAGAGTTGCGCTTCCAGGATTTAAAAAAAGCACCCCTTTTGGGTTGAATAGGGAAGGCTTGTGAGTATGGCCGCTTATGACGGCATTAAAACCGGCGGCTACCGGATCTATATCAAGCATGTATAGATCGTGAAGTACATATACCATGACTTCACCGACTTTGACCACCTCTGTCTCAGCCAGACCTGCAGCCCATGTTCCTTTGTCCATGTTTCCTCGAACCGCAACAACAGGCGCGATTGACTGCAAAGAGGAAAGCAGCTCAGGTTTATTAATGTCTCCCGCATGAATTATCAGATCGGTATTTGTAAAGACTTTGATCGCTGATGGATGCAGGAAACCGTGAGTGTCGGAAATAACGCCGATAAGATAGCTGCCTTTGTTTGGTAGTTTAATTGACATAATAGAATTTTATTTTTCAGATTCTCACGCAAAGGTGCCAAGCTCGCAAAGAAAAAAATAAAACTGAGCTTTGCGTGAAACAATATCAAATAATGTTATTCCCCAAATTTATCCTCGACTTTGACGTTGCCGTGGTTCGAGATGATCCTTCCTTTATAATAGTCGATATCTTAAATATGTAAATCTTTTTTGTGTTTTATCGTTATT
>CBDAFK010000048.1:0-8308 GCA_965195235.1 uncultured Desulfobacterales bacterium
CTTTTTTATATTCCGGCATGTCCGGGTCAGGATATTGCAATGAAAGAACTTTCCTGTTTTAAATTCCAGCAGGGACGTATTTTTATAGGCAGTCTTCCTCAAGGCGGCGACTTGATAAATTCTATTGAGGAATTTTGCAAAGAAGCCTTGATCCAGATGGCGACATTTTCAGTCATCGGCGCTGTTTCTTCCGCCACTATAGGCGCCTACGATCAAAAACAACAGGTTTATGTCACCTTTAAAGAGGAAGCGCCGTTTGAAATCGTAAGCTGTATAGGCAATGTTTCGTTAAAGGACGGAAAGCCATTTATTCATGCGCATATTCTACTTGCTGATGAGCAGGGGAAAACAATCGGCGGGCATCTTTTTTCCGAAACTATTATTTATGCCGGAGAAATAAATCTGCAGGAATTAACAGGCAAACCAATGGAAAGAACCTATGATAGCAATACAGGACTTATGCTTTGGGGATAGACCTTTAAAAAAGAA
Organism: uncultured Desulfobacterales bacterium; assembly: GCA_965195235.1. Classification (GTDB taxonomy): domain Bacteria; phylum Desulfobacterota; class Desulfobacteria; order Desulfobacterales; family ETH-SRB1; genus Desulfaltia. The sequence continues at coordinate 490 of CBDAFK010000048.1, forward strand.
TCAGACAGGATAACAGGATAAACAAGATTAAGTCTCACTCTAACTATCCAGTAAATCATAGAAAATCATAGCCTGAGCAAGATGTACAAATGAAAGACAAAGAATTGACTGAAAAATCATCAGTTGTACATATAGAGTTTACAACCGAATGTGTTATGGTTTTTAGGTTTAATTATTAATTTTGGTGAACGGAAAGTTGAAATCAAACGCAAAATAAAGAATTCTTATGAGGATTGACGGGATGAGTTTTGATGTTTTAATCCTGAATATCTTGTTAATCCTGTCCAAAAAGTCTCTTGAACAGACCTGAATTGCTACAATTTTATTTTTTGCTGAGGAGGTTAAATGCAACTGACAATTACAAAATCGGACACACTTAAATCCAAACCTGATAATTCGAGCCTCGGTTTTGGGACTATATTTACCGACCAGATGTTTAACATGGATTATAATCCTGACAATGGATGGCATAATCCACGAATTGAACCATATACCCCTATTGAAATGGATCCTGCAACAGCAGTTCTCCACTATGGCCAGGCGGTATTTGAAGGGCTAAAAGCTTATAAAACAGATTCGGGCGGTGTCCAGTTTTTCAGGCCAAAAGATAATTTCAAGCGACTGAACCGATCATGCCAAATGCTTTGTATTCCCGAATTTGACGAGGCCTTTGTCTTCGATGCCATGAAACAGTTAGTTGCGCTGGAAAAAGACTGGATTCCCGGCGCACCGGAAACCTCCCTGTACATAAGGCCGACAATTATCGCAACAGACCATTTCCTGGGTGTACGCGCCTCATATACATATCGTTTCTTTATTATCCTTTCTCCGGTTGGCGCATATTATTCAGAAGGCTTTAACCCGGTTAAAATCTGGGTGACAAAAGATCATGTCAGGGCTGTACGCGGCGGAATAGGCGAGGCCAAAGCAGCCGGAAACTATGCGGCAAGTCTGTATGCAGGAGAAGAAGCCCATAAAAATGGTTATACACAGGTGTTGTGGCTTGATGGTGTCCATCAGAAGTACATTGAGGAGGTCGGGTCTATGAACATATTTTTTGTCATAGATGATGAGTTGGTGACCCCTGTGCTAAATGGAAGCATTCTGCCGGGCATTACCAGAGATTCTGTACTAACTATAGCAAAAAAATGGAATATAAAGGTTAGTGAACGGCAGATCAGCATAGATGATCTCATAGATGCGCACGACTCAGGAAAGTTGCAGGAAATTTTCGGGTCAGGAACAGCCGCGGTTATTTCTCCTGTTGGTGAAATGAAATACGGCGACAGAGTTATAAATATAGGTGGCGGCAAAGTCGGGCCTATGGCAAACAGGCTCTATCAAGCCATAACCGACATCCAGTATGGCAGAACAGAAGATACTCAGGGATGGATTGAAAAGCTTTAGATTCTCAGGTGGTCTGTTATGAAACAATCCAGAATGCCGAACCATCTGCAATCCTTTATTGTAAAGATGCAAAAGGAAGGGCTTGAGCCGGTTGTTATTGATACATTTGCTTATTATTATAAAAAGGTAGTTGCCGGTGAAACAGGTCTTGTGTTTGATAAAGATATAAGGCCTCTAAATGCTGACGAAATTGAAAGTGCGGATAATATCGGCCAATATGCCGATGCAGGAAAAAAAGTCTTAAAAAATGCCGTGATGATAATATTAAACGGCGGGCTTGGCACTACTATGGGTCTTACAAAGCCCAAATCAGTTATCAGGGCAAAAAACGGCAAAAGCTTTCTTGAGATAATATTAAAACAGGCGCAAAAAAGCAATGTCATGCTGTCATTGATGAACAGCTTTAGCACACATCAACATACCCTTTCTGCTTTATCACGAATAAATCCCCCCAGACTTCCCGTAATATTTATGCAGAACAAATTCCCCAAGATATTTTGTGACGGACTTGGCCCTGCAATCTGGCCGCAAAATTCGGATCTGGAGTGGAATCCACCCGGCCACGGCGATGTCTATACAGCCCTTTATATATCCGGGACTCTACAATATTTGCTTGATAAAAAAATAATATATGCTTTTATCGCCAATTCGGATAACCTGGGCGCTACAATGGATGCCTCCCTTCTTGGTTACTTTTCCGAAAACAGGTTTCCGTTTATGATGGAGGTAGCCGAAAGAACGCCGACAGATTTAAAGGGAGGGCATATTGCCAGGCATAAAAGCGGCAATTTGATTTTGCGTGAAGCAGCCCAGTGTCCGGAAGATGAATTGGATGCCTTTAGAGATATAAGCAGGTACAGATATTTCAACACAAACAACATCTGGATTAACCTGCTGGTATTAAAGGAGGTTATTGAAGAATACGGGATAATTCGCCTTCCAATGATACTGAACCCAAAGAGTCTTGACCCAAGGGATGAATCCAGTCCAAAGGTATATCATGTCGAAACCGCAATGGGGGCCGCCCTATCCCTTTTTAAAAATACACCGGCGGTAAGGGTGCCAAGATCACGTTTTTTCCCTGTCAAAAACTGTAATGATCTGCTCGCTGTCCGGTCGGATCGCTTTGTTATTTCAGAAAAGCAAACATTGGTTTTAAACCCAAAAGTAAAATCAGATTCGATCAGGATAAATCTTGATCCAAAATATTATTGGACAAGGGATCTCTTTAACGAAAGATTTTTTATTGATGAGGTTCCTTCTTTAATTGATTGCGAGTCTCTTACTATAAAAGGGGATGTTTTTTTTGAGAAAAACGTAACAATAAAAGGAAGTGTTACAATAACAAATACCAGCAAATCTCCAGCAAGAATAAAGGCAGGCACCGTTATAGACAGCGATTTAATTCTGTAAAGGTCTCGCTGACATACAGGCGGATTTTTCCTTGACATAATATAACTATACCATTAGCTTAAAAGTTTTTAATAATCATTCTTTGGATACATTTATGTTTGATAATTTAACCGACAAGCTTACGTCTGTCTTTAAAAAGCTAAAAGGACACGGCAAACTAACGGAAAAAAATATTGAAGAGGGCTTAAAGGAAATACGCATTGCCCTTCTTGAGGCCGATGTTCACTATAAAGTTGTAAAAAAACTGATCGCAGATATAAAGGAGCGAGCCATCGGCCAGGAGGTCATGGTAAGTCTGACACCGGGCCAGCAGGTTGTAAAAATAGTCAATGATGAGCTGACACAGCTTATGGGTTCCAGTTATGAGGACTTGCGCCTGTCCGGTTCGCTTCCGGTGTCTGTTATGCTGGTTGGCCTGCAGGGTTCCGGCAAAACAACTACAGCAGGCAAGCTGTCTGTTTTATTAAGGAAAAGAGGGAAAAAGCCGTATCTGGTTCCGGCAGATGTTTACCGCCCGGCAGCTATTGATCAGCTAAGAAAAATTGGGGAGCAACTTGCTGTGCCGGTATTCCCGTCAAACGAGGGGATGGATCCTGTTCAGATCTGCAGGGAGGCCAGGGTAGCGGCACATCAGGAAGGGTATGACACTCTGCTTCTCGATACTGCGGGACGCCTGCATATTGATGACGAGTTGATGGCCGAGCTTTTACGCATAAAAGAGGCTGTCCAACCATCGGACATACTACTTGTAGCCGATGCGATGACGGGCCAGGACGCTGTTAATATAGCAAAATCATTTGATGAGGCTCTCGATATCGGCGGTGTTATTCTTACAAAGATGGATGGTGATGCCCGTGGTGGAGCAGCCATTTCCATAAAGACAATAACAGGCAAACCCATAAAGTTCATAGGTGTCGGTGAAAAACTCAGTGAACTGGAAACCTTTCATCCAGACAGGATGTCCTCAAAAATATTAGGCATGGGGGATGTTCTTACAATTATTGAAAAAGCCCAGTCAATGATTGATCATAAGCAGGCGGTTGAGCTTGAAAAGAAGCTTAGAAAAAGCCAGTTTACATTAGATGACTTTCGTAATCAGATGGTTCAAATACGCAAGATGGGCTCATTAAATGATCTTTTAAAAATGATACCCGGTATCGGCAAGAGCAAACATCTCAAAAATCTTAAGTTAGATGAAAAGGAGTTTGTCAGGGCCGAAGCTATCATTAATTCAATGACGCTCCAGGAACGGCGTCAACATACAATAATAAATGGGCAGCGACGAAAAAGAATCGCCAGAGGCAGCGGTACAACTGTTCAGGATATAAACAGGCTACTTAAAAATTATACTCAAGTTATGAAGATGATTAAGAAATACAGCAAAGGCGGCATGCGCGGGATAAGCCAGGGCATGTTGCCGATTTAAAGGAGAAAAAAGATGTCGGTTAAAATCAGACTGGCCAGGTTCGGCGCAAAAAAAAGACCAAGTTACCGAATTGTAGTAGCTGACAGTGAAAGTCCAAGGGATGGCAAGTTCCTGGAAACCGTCGGCACATATAACCCATTGCTTGATCCAGCTAAGGTTTCATTCAAGGGTGAGCGTGTAAAATACTGGATAGATCAGGGAGCTATTCTTACAGACACGGTAAAAAATCTTTTGAAAAAAGAAGATTTTTTTACGAATAAGGAGGCGGAGCTATGAAAGATCTGATAAAATACATTGCCCAGGCGCTGGTTGACAGTCCGGATCAGGTAGAGGTTTCAGAGGTAGAGGGTAGCCAGACCTCGGTTTTAGAACTTAAAGTAGCTAAGGAGGATTTAGGCAAAGTTATCGGTAAGCAGGGCCGTACTGCGCGGGCAATGCGGACCATATTAAGCGCTGCTTCCGCCAAGATAAAAAAACGCACGGTCCTTGAAATCATAGAATAATATTGTGGAGAAAAATAACCTTCTCCTTATCGGAAAGATAGTCGGTGTCCATGGTCTTAAGGGAACCGTCAAGGTTTGTTCCTATGCCGAGTCTTTATCTGCTTTTAAGCCAGGCGGTTTGATTCTCGCAAGAGATAATAAAAGCCGGGATAAAACCTATGTGATACAATGGGTTAAACCCCATACACGAACTATTCTTTTATCTCTTAAAGGGGTGGATGATTGCGATATGTCTGAAGCCCTTGTCGGTTCCGATCTTTTCATTGAAAAAGCAAAGCTTTCGGAACTTGAAGACGAGTCATATTACTGGTTTGATATTATAGGGCTTTCTGTTTATACAATTGATGACAAATTTATCGGCCGTGTTGAATCGATAATTCCTACAGGAAGCAACGACGTCTATGTCGTCAAAAACAATGATGATGAAATACTTATTCCAGGTCTCGAATCCGTGGTTAAAGAAATCGATCTTAAACAGAAAATCATGCGGGTTGACCTGCCTGAAGGTTTGTGAAGCGATCTTTGACAAATGATTAATTTTATTGCTCTTACTATTTTCCCGGAAATGTTTAATTCGTTTTGGAGTTATGGGATTATTAGAAAGGGGATAGAACAAAAGAAGATTTCTGTTTCAACCATAAATATCAGAGATTTTGCAGAAGGCAAACACCGGGTTACTGATGACAGGCCTTATGGCGGGGGTTGCGGAATGGTCATGAAGCCTGAACCTCTCGCAGGCGCTATCCGGGCTGCCAGGAAGAAAGCTCCATCTGCAAAAACCATATTGCTGACTCCTCAGGGACGTGTTTTTAATCAAAATGTTGCCCGTGAACTTGCGTCGTTTGAAGGGCTTATCCTCGTATGCGGCCGCTACGAGGGGATTGATGAACGCATTTGTCACAATTTCATAGATTATGAAATTTCAATCGGTGATTATGTGCTGACAGGCGGAGAGCCGGCAGCCATGATTATCATCGATGCGGTGGCAAGATTAATCCCGGGCATGCTTGGCGGCAAAGATTCAGCGGAAAAGGATTCATTTTCAAACGGCCTTCTGGAATATGCGCAATATACAAGGCCGAGAACCTTTGAAGGATCTGAAGTTCCGGAAGTGCTGCTGTCGGGCAACCACATGAAAATTGAAAAATGGAGGCTCGAAGCATCTTTGATTCGCACCTTCCTGAAAAGAAAAGACCTTTTGGAGAAAAGGTCCATAAGCAAAAATGAGGTTAAAATCCTGGAAAAATGGCGCCGGGATATTGAAAAAATCATACATGCCCAATCTTTACGTAGCCCTGACACATTATCCGGTAGTAAATAAGAATGGTAGCACAATAGCTTCTGCCGTGACAAACCTCGATCTGCACGATATGTCAAGAGCGGCAAAAACATACGGCGTGCAATCATTATATGTTGTAACTCCTCTGGCAGATCAGAAGGCGTTAGTTGAAAAGATAGTTTCACACTGGATAAGTGGATATGGCTCAATATATAATCCCGAAAGGGGTAAGGCCCTTAAACTGATCTGCATAAAAGACTCATTGGATGATGTCATAGACCATATCCGCAGCAATGGTGAAGGGTCGCCAGAAATTGTTGCTACTTGCGCCAGGGATAGTCATCGCAGTATAAGTTTTGGAAAGTTTCGCGAAATGCTTAAAAGCGGCAGGCCCTATCTATTAGTTTTTGGCACAGCATGGGGGTTGTCAAAAGATTTTATTGCCGCTGCCGATTACATACTTGAACCGATTAAGGGTAATACAGGCTACAATCACCTGTCGGTTCGGTCTGCGGCAGCCATTATACTTGATAGACTTATGGGAAATAACGATTAAAAAATCGTAAAGAAAGAACCGGATGTTTTCACCACGGAGCACACAGAGAGCACAGAGAAAATATATATCTCACCGCTGAGACGCAAAGAACGCTGAGGTTAAAGATTTTTTTGCTTTCCGTTGAGAGGACGGAAAGCAAAAAGAAACTCATTGTTAAGATTATTATTTAAAGATATGTTGTATTTAGTTAAACAGCTTGGTTTTTAAATTGTCGCCTCTCACGACAATTTAAAAAAATAAACTTCTTTGCGTTCTCTGCGGCTCTGCGGTGAATAAAAAAGATGTAACAAGCGTATTACCTGTTTTGTTCTGGCTTGTCCAGGTTAGGATATTATTATGCAAACAATAGAACAGATAGAAAGAGAAATGATGCGGCTTGATTTGCCTGCTTTTGCTCCAGGAGATACTATTAAAGTATATGTCAAGATAAAGGAGGGCGAAAAGGAGCGCATTCAGGCTTTTCAGGGGGTTGTAATAAGCAAACGCAAAGGCAGAAGTAACGCTACATTTACAGTACGCAAGGTTTCGTACGGTATAGGTGTTGAGCGTATCTTCCCTCTCCATTCACCGCTCATCGATAAAGTCGAGGTTGTTTCCAAAGGCCGTGTGCGGCGTGCAAAGATCTATTATCTGCGCAAACTGAGAGGAAAGGCTGCCAGAATAAAGGAACGGCGTTTTAACTAATACCCTTCTATGGACTCCATGAAACCTGACCCATGGTCTTTTGAAAAAGAAAGTATTAAAAAGGGATTTTCAAGAGTTGCAGGCATTGACGAAGTCGGCCGTGGCCCCCTGGCAGGGCCTGTTGTTTCTGCTGCAGTTATGCTGCCATCCTTTTTCCCGGTTTCCGGTGTAAAAGATTCAAAAAAATTAACGCCGAGAAAAAGAGCCGATCTATATGAAAAGATTTACGAGCATGCAATATCTATAGGTATAGGTATAGTTGACTCCATAGAAATAGATCGCATTAATATACTTAAAGCATCACTCATGTCCATGGCCATGTCTGTCGACAATCTTAAGCCTCAGCCGGATTATCTGCTTATCGACGGCAAATTCAAAATACCATCGGTTCTGCCACAAGAGCCGATTGTGAAGGGTGATTCACTAAGCATCTCTATTGCGGCCGCTTCTATTGTTGCCAAGGTAACCCGTGACAGGATGATGGAAATATATCATCTGTATTATCCGCATTTTGGTTTTTCCCAGCACAAGGGATATCCGACCAGAGCCCA
>CBDAFK010000049.1:0-2165 GCA_965195235.1 uncultured Desulfobacterales bacterium
ACAAAATCATTTCTTGTCAAGAAATTTTGCAGTAACTTTAATATATCTTATCAATTTTATAATTGACAAAGCAATCATCTTTTGGCATATGCATCAATCAGAAAATTACAAACTCTAATAAACAAATTATGTAACCGTTCACAGGTTCAGAGGTTCAGGGTTCAGAGGCTTAAAGGTTTGGGTCATTTCAATCTGCGGATTGTAGGGGCCGATGTCGTCATCGGCCCGTTTGGCCTCCGGCTCGGAGAGGAAACGAGTGCTATGTAATTCTACCAGTGGTTATTGAAAAGTTACTTTTTATAACCCTGAACGGTGAACTTTTGAACCTGTGAACGGTTACCAAATTATCAACGATTTTATATGGCAGGTAACTGATTCTAAACAGCGCTTGAACCAGGTCTTCGCAGACCTTAAGAAAGGTATTATTATGACAAATGCAAGCCAGCCCTCTAATAAAAAAGGGCTTACTGTTCTATCTCTTGAAGATAATTTTCACTTTGAATGCCGTCATGGCCTCGAATGCTTTACCCGATGTTGCCGTGATATCACTATATTTCTTACGCCCTATGATATCCTGCGTATGAAAAATGGACTTAAAATGTCATCAGAAGATTTTTTGCATGCCTATACAGTCACCCTTATCGGAGATTCAGGGTTGCCTGTAGTTGCATTGAAAATGCTCGATGATGAAAATAAAAGCTGTCCCTTTGTTACATCAGAGGGGTGTAAAATCTACGAAGACCGCCCCTGGTCCTGCCGTATATATCCACTACAGCCTGAAAGCACTAAGATAACAGAAAAATCGGGAAAAGAATATTATTCTGTCATGGATGTCTCTTTTTGTCTTGGTCTTTCCGAGGATAAGGTGTTGACTGTCAAAGAGTGGAAGAAAGAGCAGGGTATTTCCATTTACAGGGAAATGGAAAGCCTTTTTAAAAAAATTACGATGAATGAATTTTTAGGCGATAAAAAAGTCACTAATAAAAAAATCCGGGAAATGTATTACATGGCCTGTTATGATCTGGATCGTTTCAGGCGTTTTATTTTTGAAAGCAAGTTTTTGGAGACCTTCGACGTGGAACCGGAAACTGTGGAAAAAATAAAACATGATGATGTGGAACTTTATAAATTTGCGATGAGATGGCTCGAATATGGCCTGCTCGGACAGCATGTGCTCAAGGTAAAACCGGATGTCATGGACGCCAAAAAGCAGGAGTTGCAGACCAAATGATAGATCAGGCATTGATGCAACCCATAAAGGATGGGAAATTTAAGTTTGCCTGCAATAAAGACTTACCATGCTTCACAAAATGCTGCGCTAATCTTAATCTTGTGCTCACCCCTTATGATGTGCTTCGGCTTAAAAACAGGCTCAAGCTTTCATCAGAGGCATTCTTAAAAAGTTACACCATTAGTTATGTGGATCAAGCTTATGGAGTTCCGGTAGTCAAGCTTAAGATGAATAACGATAAAACCCGGCGGTGTCCTTTTGTGACCCCGGAAGGTTGCAGCGTCTATGAGGATCGGCCCGGCGCCTGTCGCCTCTACCCCGTGGGACGGGCTGCCTCGAAAATCAGCGAAAAACATTCGACAGGAGAATATTACTTTATCATAAAAGAATCTCACTGCCTCGGGTTTAATGAAAAACGTGATTGGACGGTTCAAGAGTGGGTCATGAATCAGGGTATGGATGAATATAATGCCATGAACGATTTTTTCATGGATATCACGGCAGGCAGGCAGGCAAGAACCATCAAGGCGCTCAGCGAACAGCAGTTACAGATGTATTATATGGCCTGTTACAACCTGGATGATTTCAGACGCTTTGTATTTGAAACAACCTTTCTGGATAAGTTTGACATCACGCAAGATATTCAGAAATGTATCAAAACAGATGAAATTGAACTAATGGCGTTTAGCTGTAAATGGCTTAAATTCTCCCTTTTTGGAGAAAAAACCATTCAGCTTGGCAGCCATATCCAGACTTAAGCGCGAGACCTTTAGTCAATAATATCATCTTTCAGGGCGTCATAAGACCATACCGGTATGGGCCCATGTTCGCCTGTATCAGGATCTAAACGACAGCGATACGATGCCTTGGTTGCCTGTTGTTCCCACATATGTTCCCAGCCTTGAACAAAATAAGGACACTCATCATTAAAACA
>CBDAFK010000050.1:0-16266 GCA_965195235.1 uncultured Desulfobacterales bacterium
AAAAAATTTGAGCCCTGCCAATTTCTTAAGCAACCCGTTTCGCAAAGCCCACAAATCAAAGAGCTGCTTCGAGTATCCATACATATTCAACGGCCGAATCCTGTTTAACCCGGCTTCATCATCGCTGAATCCTTTGTTTCCATCGCCATAGGTTGCCGCACTCGAGGCATAGATGAAACGCGCGTCGACCCTCAAGGCAAAAAGAGCAAGCTGCTTTGTATACTCAAAATTGTTTCTTACAAGATATGTCGCATCCTGCTGGGTCGTGGAAGAGCAGGCGCCCATATGAATAATGGCCTCTATCCGGGATTGCCCAAAACCAAATACTGATGAAAGTTTATCATTAACAACCAGATTCAGAAAATCATCCTTCTCAATGTAGTCCATAAATTTGAGCGGGATCAGATTTTTCCATTTTTCTTCTGTGCCAAGGTGGTCCACAACAAGGATGTCGTCTCTGCCAAGTTGATTCAGCTTCCATATAATCGCGCTGCCAATAAAACCAGCGCCACCTGTAACGATGATCATTTTTGTTTCCTTTCGAGGTATATATCCAGAGTTATCCTGTCTGATTTTTTCAAAAAATATTACATCGTATCAAATAATTTTGCAACAAAGAGAAGTCCGGATAAAAATTATGCGTATTGCCTTTGAACTTCAGATATAATAGTAATATCTGACAGCATTAAAACCCGATTGCTGACCCCCTGTGAACAGATACTATCTCATCAATAGTGTGGCTTATGAAAAATCAGAAAATGGAGCGGAACGTGGTTCTTATGGGATTCACATCCTTTTTTACGGATGTATCCTCGGAAATGATCTACCCCATTCTGCAAGCCTTTGTAAAGATGATTATGGCGGCAAATACCGCCATGCTCGGCCCTGTACTTGGAATAATTGAGGGGATAGCTGAATCAACCGCTAGCCTGCTTAAAGTATTTTCCGGTTATTATTCGGATCGATTAAAAAAACGAAAAGCCATAACCATAGCCGGCTACTCCACCTCTGCCATCGCCAAATTCCTGCTGTTATTATGCTCTGTGGGTTGGTATTTTGTCATGTTTGCACGCTTTTTTGACCGCGTGGGAAAAGGAATACGCTCGGCTCCGCGAGACGCGCTGATTTCAGAGTCGGTTCCCAAAGAAATCCATGGCAGGGCATTCGGCTTTCAAAGGGGAATGGATTTCGCAGGGGCCACACTGGGAGCGCTGATCTGCTTCTTCCTGGTCAGGCAATATTTAGATCCTGTCACAGGCAATTTAAAAGACATTTACTCATTTTACAAACTTTTTCTCATCTCTATCGTGCCCGGCCTGATCGGTATAGTGTTTCTCTTTTTTGTAAAAGAGAGGAAACATAAAATCAGCAGTTCCCGATTGGAGCCGGGCAAAAAACTAAAACCAAGCCTTAATTTTCGGCAATACGACCGCAATCTTCAGGTTTTTTTCCTTGCCCAGTTTGTTTTTACACTCGGGAACTCATCCAACCAGTTTCTGCTTCTGCGCAGTATGAGTTTGGGGTATGCTCTATCTACCGTTATAATAATGTATCTAATATTCAATATGACTGCGAGCTTGCTTTCGCCGGTATTCGGCGCGCTTTCTGACAGGATCGGACGCAAGAAACTATTAATGGCAGGTTATGGGTTATACGCAGTAGTATATAGCGCTTTTGGGTTTATTACGCCCGGCTCAAACCGGCTCTTATTTGGCCTGTGGTTGATATATGGCATTTACTATGCCATGACAGAAGGGGTGGAGAAAGCATTTGTGGCAGACATCGCTCCCAAAGAATCAAAAGCCACCGCGCTGGGATTTCATCAAACCATAGTAGGTGTTACACTTCTTCCATCAAGTATCATCGCGGGAATACTGTTTTCATTCCTTCCAGGCGCTCCATTCCTATTTGGAGGAGTGATGGCTATTACAACAGTTTTTATCATGGGCGTTTTTATCAGGAAGGACAGCGCAACAACTTAGCGGGTATGTTGCGGCATCCATTGGATTATTGGTTTGCAGTTTATTTTTTGTGTGATAAAGGTAGGAAAGCTTTTTGAAAAAGAATAATTCTTGTAACACTTTAGCGCTTTTAAATATTATTTGACAGGATTAACAGAATATTCAGGATTAAAACATCAAAACTCATCCTGTAAATCCTCATCTAAATCCTTATACTTTGTGTTTTATATCAGCCTGCCCGCCATCGCGAGCTCAGGCGAGGCGGGCGGGCTTCGTGCTCCCAAAAAATATTAAATAAACCGTAATAGTTCACCAGTCCCGGAGAACGCAGAGTTTATCTTTATCGCATAAGGATGAACTGTTACAATAAACTTAATTGAAAACTTACTCGGCAATAATACAATTTTCCATCTGATACGCACATTCTTTATGTTGTGATTATATTTTATGATTTACTGGATAGCTACAATGAGAGTTAACTTTGTTTGTGCACTTTAAACCTGTCTGCGTGCTACGCACAGGCAGGTAAAATCTTGTTTATCCTGTTATCCTGTCTGGTTTTTTTCAAAGGGCTAAAGTGTTATCCTGAATCAATCTAAAACCGAAATTTTTCATTTCGTAGATATAAAGCCCGTCCACTTTTAAAAATCCGTCTGCAATAATGCCTGGGACAGGAACGTCCTGAATGCCGGTTATCACGGCTTCAACTTCAATTCTTTTATTAGCCGGAATAACCTGCCCGCGATATGTCCAGTTATGCGGCTTTTGGGTGATAAGTTCAAAACCGTGGGTGTCGGATAGATGGTTCCAGCGCTTAAGCGCCATGAACTTAATAAGTTGAAGAAATGCTTCTATTCCAAGAGAACCGGGCCATACAGGGTCCTGATAAAAGTGTGCATTAAAAAACCATTCATCAGGATCTACATTTTTTATCCCGCGGATAAAACCAAGACCTTTTGGGCCTCCATCCGGCAGATACAGATCGATTTTATCGAGCATGCGAAGCGCCTTTGAAGGCATTGATAAACAGGGCGCTTTGTCAATGTCAGGATCGTCAGGCGTGAAAGGGGCTTCATCTTCGAACAGGTATGCATTGCTTTTATCTAATCCGTCGGTTGTTGGAATATATGCCCGTTTATCCGCGTCACTTAAGCCGGCCTGCTGCATCAGGGCATTATCCGTGAAAAAACCAAAGTAGGTATCTCCCTTATAAATTATTTTATTTTGCTGCAGTATCAGAAAATCAAATTCTTCTATAATCATATCGCCCGCTTCAGAGATTTTTTTTGTTCGGGCTCGCATAGTCAGAGTTTTTGCCTCACGCGATACATTGTCGTGCAAGATCGCATTTCCGCCAAGGTTTCTGAATTTGAGATCATTTTCGCTTTTAAGAGCAGATCCCATATATGCCGCAAGCCAGCCGCAGGGCTGAAGCGCGATTTCAAGCAAAATGCAAAACGGCATCAGCCGGCCGCGATCTGATTTAAAATACCATGCATCATAAGGCACATCATACTCGGCTTCTATCCATCCGTCAGGTTTTAAGACCCACGGCTCGGGCTCGATGGAAACTATCCTGTCCATAAACTGATATGGCGGCCCGGGAAGCCTTGCAATACGTCTTTTTTTATCAAACTGTTTATAAGGCTCGCCAAATGCTTCAGAAGGCTTTCCGATTGAAAAGGCAAGCAGCTTTTTTTGATCAAACAGGACCTGTTTTTCTTTTTTCTTCCAGAATGCTTCTATTTCTTCACCGGTTATGCCGGTCATTTTCATGGACATACCAGTAAACATAACTATTCTATGCCCGTCAGCATACATGAGAGCGTCGGCAATTACATAAGGTTCAGGGTTGTATCCGATCTCCTTTATTATTATTTCATAAACAACATGTTTTGTATTTGGCGTTACCGGTCCACGGCATTTTAGTATGCTTTTAACTCCAGGCGCCGGTTCATAGCATACACCGGTTTTATCCGTTACCCATCCCATGCGCTGGATAAAGACTCTGAGGGTATGTGCGCAACATTCGTACATGAGGGTTCCAGGCATTACCATGTCATCCATGAAATGGCAGGTAAGAAACCAGTCGTTCGGATGGATATCAGCCTCTGCTTTAATCAGGCCGAGCCCGTATCGCCCTCCCTCTGGATCAAGATGGATAATCCGGTCGATCAGTTTCATCCGTCCTTTAGGAAGCCTGAGCGACTCGGCAAGCTCAACATTGTCAAAAAGAGCGCCGAAACATGCTTTTAGATTTCCGGCTCTCAGCGCATTTACAGCCTCATCATCATATTTTTCAACAGATACATCCACCAGCTTTTTCCATTCGGAACTTCTTTTTCCCTTCAGCAGCTTTGTATCTTCATTTTTAAGGATAATTCCTCCTGAATTTTTAACCTCCTCTTCGGTGAAGAAACCCGCGCACCCGTCAGACATGGTGATAAGATGGGAGCCATTGATAAAACCTTTAAAGTTGAAAAAGAAAAGAAATGTTTTACCCTGGCGGACAAACTTTTCAATATTTATTTCATATCTGATTGTGTCTCCGGGCTGCGGCAGACCGCGATGAAATGTTACAACAGCATCGAGCAGCCTGTAGGTTCTTTTGCCTTTTACTACAAGATCGATGCCGAGGTAGGAGCACAGAAACAGATCAGCCTGGCCTGCTTCGACCGATATGCATACAGGAGCGCGGCCTCCGTCGAGATACCACGCGTCCGGCAGAACATCATGTTCCGTTACCACACGGCCGGAGCCCAGCGAACCTTTTTCACCTTTAATTGAAATTATCCTGTCAACAAGCATGAGAGGTTCATCAGGCAGACGCACCCTTGCGTTATATGTATCAACCACCGCGAATTCAGGCCCAAGCACTTTTGCCACAGAGCCAATAGCGAATTCCATACACATGTCGCGGGAGAAGATTGTTGATTGTTGATTGTTGATTGAAGATTGAAGATTGTTGCTGGTTACTCGTTGCTGGTTACTCGTTGCTCGTTGCTGGTTACTCGTTACTGGTTGCTCGTTACTGGTTGCTGGTTGCTCTTTTCTCTTTTGGCTTTCCGACCTCTGACCTCTGACCTCTGCTTTCTGACTTCCGATCTCCGACCTCTGCCCTCCGACCTCTGCCCTCCGACCTCCGACCTCTGACCTCTGACCTCCGACCCCTGACTTCTGACTTCTGACCTCCGATCTCTGCCCTCCGACCTCTGTGTTTCGCGCTGTGAGCAGTTTTGTCTGAAGTTCAAATGCCTGGGTATATGAGTTTTGCAGTTTGGTTGAAAATTCTAAAAAAGTCTTGTGAGCATCTGCTGTGGCTTTAATGTTCCTTGTTGCAGGTTCTATAAGGTCTGAATATGGAATTGCTGATTTTTTAATAAAGGATGAGGGAGGCAGGGCAGGGTAGGGGGCTTTTCCTCCGATGATCAGAGTTATCTTCTTGCCTGTTTCTTTGTTTTCGCAATCTTCTTGATCGCGATGCGGGCGCACGTGAGCGACAGGTTTTTCTTTTGTATGTCTAAATTCTTCAAGTATAACATGGCTGCAGTTACCGTCTATTGTCATGCAGCCGACACCTGCCCTGCGGGGATTGTCTTTTATGTCATCTGCCCAGTCTTTCCGATTTACAGGTATATGAAATATCTTTTTCTGTAGAATATTCTTTTTCTCGTTGCCGGAGTTCTTTAAGGAAGGGATTATTTTTTGATGCAAACACAGGCTTGTTTTAATTATAGAAGCAAGCCCTGCGGCTGCTCCTGCATGTCCTATGTTTGCTTTGACAGATCCTATAGCGCATCTGTTTTTGCGATTTTTAAAAAACTCATGCAGAGCCTCTGATTCCGCGTTATCTTCAAGAGGATCGCCGCTTCCATGTGTTTCAAAAAAACTTATTAAAGAGGACGAAATTCCCGCATCATAAAAGCATTGCCTGAGCGAGAGAATATAAGCATCCTTTAAAGGAGAATCTATTTTATCCTTTGTTTTACCTGCATTTCCTATCCCTCTTATTACAGAATATATTCTGTCTTCATCCTCTATTGCCCGGTCAAGAGGTTTCAGAACAAGCGCTGCCGCGCCTTCTCCGGGAAGTCTTCCATGTGTTGACCTGTCAAATGGGCGGATCTCATTCTTTCTGGAAAAAGGGCTTATTCTGTCCGCCGTGATAATGCTGCGCACATCGCACGCAAGATCTATTGCGCCCACAAGGACGGCATCCATTTCATTTTGCTGCAAAAATCTTACCCCTCTTTCAAGAGCGCTAAGGCCTGATGCTTCTTCATTGGAGACAACAAAGCTCGGGCCTCCAAAGCGAAATTCCCTGGCAATTCTGCTTGCTATGATTCCTCCAAGAGCGCCCAGAGTCCGCGCGTTTGTCAAGGGCGGACCGTATGAGTCTCTCAGGGATTCAAGCCACTTTGCAGTTTCATTATCATCAAGATCAAGGCTGTATTTTTTTTTCCATAACCCGACCAGGTTCTGCAGATGCCACCGCAGGTGAAAATTGGTTGCTTCAAAATCAAAGCCCATGCCGATAATGGCGCCCATGCGCGGGCGATCCTTTTTAAGCGGAAGACCCGCATCCTTCATGGCATTGGCTGATACTTTAAGCATTAATAGCTGTTGCGGTAGTATATCAGGAATTTCGCTGGGAGGTATGCGAAACTCTCCTGCATTAAGCGAGAGCTTGTCCATAAACCCGCCGTATGCAGCCCGTTTGTCAAGATACGTTTCCGCAATAGCATCGCATCCTTTCCATCTGTGTTTCGGTCTTTTTATGATTATGGATTTGTCCTTGAAAATAACCTCTTGAAAATCTTTCAATGACTTTAAAGAGCCAAAAGCAGCTCCCATTCCTACAATGGCAACAGGGCGGGTGGAAACTTTGAACTTTGAACTTTGAACTTTGTGCTGTGTGATGGATGCCATTCTTCGAGAAGAAGATGAGCATTTATTCCACCAAATCCGAATGCGCTCACTGCGGCGCGAAGCGGTCTATGCCTGTCTTTTCTGATCCATTCTTCAGGTTCTGTTTGTACCCTGAAAGGGCTCTTATTAAGCGGACTTTTCTCTGGCGCTTTGTTAAAATTGAGTGAGGGCGGCAGAATTTTGTGTTTTAACGCAAGGATGGTTTTGATCATTCCCGCGGCGCCGGCGCCTGTCAAAAGATGGCCGACCATTGATTTTACAGATCCTATGGCACATTCTCCATAAGACCAGCCTGATTCGCCCCAGAGACTTCTTAAACTTTGAAGTTCTGTAAAGTCTCCTACGGGTGTTGCTGCGCCGTGGCATTCAATAAGATCGATGTCATAAGGAGACCAACCCGCAGATTCATAAGCAGAGCGCATGGAGCGAACCTGGCCTTCGGAATCCGGGGCAAGAAGATTGCCTCTTATATCATTGGAAAGCCCGATGCCGTGGATTAGAGCATGGATATTGTCTCCATCACGCAAGGCATCATCAAGCCTTTTTAAGACGAGTATTCCAACGCCTTCTCCAACTACGAGACCGTCTGCGGTTTCGTCAAAAGGTGCGCAACGGCCTGAAGGAGATAAAGCTCGAAGCTGGCTGAAGCCTACCTCGGTATAAAGGCATTCGGGTCTTGAAACACCACCGGCCAGCATAGCGTCTGCCCGGTGAGAATAAAGTTCGTCGCAGGCAAATTTAACTGCGTAAAGAGATGATGCGCATGCAGCGTCAAGAGTATAGGTTTTGCCACCAAGCCCCAAAGCTTTTGCCAGCATGGCCGCAGGCAGGCTCGTTACCCTGCTTTCCGCACATTCTTGTGTTGTAAGAGGCTTTGCCTCAGAATGAGAAGAACTGCCAAAGAGTCTTTGTTCAAGTGATCTGCCAAGGATTTTTCTGGTGATTAAAGAAGATGCATCGGTTGGAAGCGCAATTGCGGCAAGAATTGTTCCGATACGTTCTTTGTTTAACGATGATATCGCACAATCTGACAATGCCTCTTTGCCGGCATGAAGAACAAGGTGATAGAGAGGGTCGAGAGACTTTAAAAGATCTTTGTCTATGTTGATGCCTGCATGATCCGACTTAATTGATTGAAGTGTAGCAGCATCTATCAAACAGCAGCGTTTTGAAAGTGCCTTATCCGGCATGGGATCAGGATTATACATCAAGTCCGGCTCAACTATCCATCTATCTTTCAATACATCGGAAGTTGAATCAATTTTATTGATAATATTATGCCAGAATATATTAAGATCAGCAGCTTTTGGAAATACACCGGCCATCCCGACAACAGCTATAGGGGTTCGTTTTTTCATTGCTGTTTTATACCCAATTAATTCTTTTTAAGCAAGAGTCAATAGTATAGGGATTATAGATATTTTACCACGAAGCACACGAAGCACACGAAGGGTTCATAGGGATGTGATCTTGGCTTACAATCTTTTTATGGTAATTATTACTCCGGCAATTAAATACCCCAAAGCCGTAATTCCGGCCCCGTTTGTCATTCCCGCGAAGGCGGGAATCTACGGGATAAACTCCAGCGCTATCCAGATCTTTCAAGCACTTATAGACTCCGTTGCGATCCCATCCACTTGCGGCAGGGTTGTTAATTATTTTCTTGATTATGGCTATAAAGATGGCTATAATAAATAAAAAATATAACATGTCAAGGAGGTGGTAATAATGCAAAAGCAATTTTCCATATCTGAAGCAAAAAACAGACTTCCCAGCATTATCCATTATGTCGAAAAGGGGCCGTATGTTGAATTGACCAGACGAGGGAAACCGGTTGCAGTATTGCTGTCAATTCAAGAATATGAACGGCTCAGCCGCAAATATACTGGGTTTTGGAATACCCTTTTGCAATTTCGGCGAAAGGTTGAGGATGAAGGGATCGAGATCTCTGATACTGATTTCAAAGGGCTTCGAGACCTTTCTGTGGGAAGAGAAGTCGAGTTGAAGTGATGAAATATCTAATTGATACAAACGTGCTTTCAGAGGCCGTGAAAACAGCCCCGGATAAATCGGTTATGAAGATGCTTGAAAGGCGCCAGCACGAAATAGTCACTGCTGCGCCGGTTTGGCATGAGCTTCAATTTGGTTGTCAGCGCCTTCCGCGGTCACGCAAACGTGAAGTTATCGCTTCATTCCTTAACGACATCGTCAAACGCACGATGCTTATTCTTCCTTATGATGACAGGGCAGCAGAGTGGCATGCAAAAGAACGTGCCAGATTATCGTCAAAAGGTTTAACTCCGTCATTTGTTGATGGACAGATTGCGGCAATATCCGTGGTAAATGGTCTGATTCTGGTAACACGGAACATTGACGATTTTAAACAGTTTTTAAGACTGAAGATTAAAAACTGGCATAATGCATAAAAAGGGGGGGATGGAATCAAATCTACGTTTGGCCCCTTTTTCTTCAGACAATCCGGTTCTTTCAATTAAAAATACATCAATATTGATGTTGACTAATTATGGAATTTTCTATAGAGTTTTATGAAACGAAAAACCAATTTTGACCGATACCTTGAAAAGCAGTTGAAAGATCCTGATTTTGCCAGGCGCTACCAAAAGGCCGGTGATGCCTGGGACGTGGCTTTGCAATTAGCTTCTTTGCGTAAAAAGGCTGGTTTGTCTCAGAAGGAATTAGCTCAAAGGGTGGGAACGTCTCAACAGCAAATCAGCCGTCTTGAATCAACATCGTACGAGGGCCACTCCTTGAGCATGTTGCGCAGAGTCGCTGAAGTTCTGGGGGCAAAAGTTCATATAGATATTCAAGCGCCTAAGCATCCAAAACAGGCAGCGGTTGCTGAAGACAAGGCAACTTACGGAAACAACAATTAAACACGCAAGAAGATCGGATTTGTGGTAAAGGAAAAACAGGTTACTTATGGCAAAAAAGACAAAGGATAGAGTGATAACCCATCGAAAAGATAACAAATTAAATTGACTTGTATATTCACTTAATATATCCTGCTATAGATTAATTTCGGTATGTTTTTTGAACCTCAAACAGGAGGATCAGGTGACCAATCATTGGATTACAAAAAAATAAAGCCCCATTTCTTCGATGATATGAAGGATGGGGCTTTTTGCTTTAAAGGCTTGGACCTGAAACCATGAACTAAAAAAAGGGTTTAGCTGTTCTATTCTTGACGATACAAACTTATAAACTGAGGAGCATCCCGTAAGTACCTTGAATCCCGGTACTCTTGCAGATGCTTTCCCTTTAGACTTTACGTTGGTGAGCGTTCGTGATAAAAGACCGACTCAAATCCTCAAGTAAAATGGTAACTTAATTTTCATTGAAGGGCGATAGAATGGGAACAGTATGCGGGGTGACCAGATGCCGTATGGGGTGAAAGATTGACGTATGGTTAAGGATAAAAAAATATCAGGCCGTGGAAAGGATATCCTCTTCACTTCTGTTGAAACGCATATACAGGCATTTACCGAAATTGTCAGCATAATTCGGGAAGCCCGTCAGAAAGCATTTCATGCCGTCAATATTACACTGATTGATCTTTACTGGCAGGTGGGCGAGTATCTCAGCCTAAAGGTGAACGATGCCGGATGGGGGCGAGCGGTAGTCAGACAGCTTGCCGATCACATTCGAAAGACCGATCTGGACAGCAAGGGGTTTTCCGTTCAGAACCTATGGCGCATGAAACAGTTTTATGAAACCTACCGGGAGCGGGAAAAACTCTCACCACTGGTGAGAGAATTGCCATATTTCAAAGAGACGATTTTCTAAAAGCTTATAAGCGGTAAGCTCCGCGATTTCACGCATTGAAAATCATGCTGAGGATATCAAATTATCAACTTTAGATAAATTTGCCCAAGTCTTAGGCAAGACGCTTCTTGTCGAAGTAGCATAAGGTCGACAGCGAACCAGTCAGTACCTGACCGGAAAATCCGGGGCATTTTCGCATTAACGTTTTTGTTGCCGACATTTTTTATGTGTGGTATTTAAACGGAAAATCATATAATTATTTGTTATGCACAACGAATTGATGTCTATAAGATGATCGAGCATATTGACATACCTAACTTCGGAAGCTTCAAGAATTTCGTTTGGAGTACCTCCGTCCGCGATAGTGGAAATAATGTCGCGAAGTTCAAAAAGCTAAATATCATTTACGGTAGAAACTACTCAGGCAAAACGACTCTATCGCGGATTCTTCGTAGTCTTCAGACTGGTGAACTGCCAGACAAATACGAAAACCCGGCGTTTTCAGTATCAACTGACTCCGGCACAATAACCCAAACCCAAATCCCTACAGACAACCAGCATATATGCGTCTACAACAGGGATTTCGTTGATGATCATCTCGGTTTTCTCAGGGACCGCGAGGGTAAGATTACTCCCTTCGCAATCATTGGAAGCAAAAACAAAGCTATCGAAAAGGAAATAGCCGAAAAGGAGAAAGAACTAGGTAATGTAGAGGAAAAGACGGGGCTCCGATATAAACACGCCACCCAAAACGCTGAATTTTTGGCAAAGCAAGGCGCAAAAAACGAAGCAGAAAGAAACCTCAAGGCGAAACTGACCAACAAGGCAACCCAGCCTCCAACTGGCATCAAGCATAACCCAATCTACAAAGACCCGAATTACAACACTCCTAAGATTCAAGTCGATATTGAGACGATTCGCAAGCAATCCTTTGAAATTTTCGATGAGAAGGAGAGAAAGAAAAGGGAAGCTCTTTTAAATGAAACGGCACTACCAGACATCGAGAAAAAGCTTGTTTTCAATCCGATCATCTCAAGTCTACATGAAACCGCAAAGGATCTCCTTTCAAAGAGAATCATGCCAACCGAACCTATTCAGGAGTTGCTGGACGACGCAGTTCTCCAAGCCTGGGTAAAGGAAGGAATTCCGCATCACAGGAACAAAAGGAACAAATGTGGATTCTGTGGTCAAACCCTTCCCGCGGATCTTTGGAAGAAGTTGGAAGAACACTTCAGCAAGGAATCGGTCGACTTGGAAGCCGCACTTCAGGAGCACATTGAATTCATCCAGAAGGAGCGCAAAGCAGTAGATGCTATAGTCATTGTCGAATCCAAGGACTTTTACTCCACTTTTCAGACCTCATTTTATGAAGCGAAGAAGGCGATTGACGATGAAGTTTCGGAATATGGCGCTGCGTTGGATACCATCATCAATGGCTTGCGCGCCAGAGTAGCCGATATTTTCACCTCTAAATCCATCCCTGAGCTAACAGATAATTCCACTGTGGTCGTGGCGAAAGTAGCTGTCGTGAATGGACAAATTGATCAAAACAATAAGAAGACAGAGTCTCTGGGGGAAGATCAACAGAAGGCCCGAGAGGAACTACGCCTGAGCGAAATCGCACAGTTCATTCAAAACATTGACCTATCCGGAGAGGAAAAGAAAATTGCCGATCTTCAGAAAGAAGCGGACGACCTGAAGACCGTGGTCCAGGAACTCCATACGGAGATTCAGGCCGTGGAGGAAAGGATCGGGAACTTACAGATACAGCTCAAGGACGAGAAAAAGGGTGCTGAGAAGGTCAATGAGTATCTAAATCACTACTTCGGGCACGAAGGTCTTCGGCTCGAAGCGGTAGAGGACACCGAAACCTCCGCCTTCAAATTTCAGATCCTGCGTGGAGACAAGCCCGCTTACGATCTAAGTGAAGGCGAATGCAGCCTTGTCTCATTCTGCTACTTTGTCGCAAAGCTTGAAGACACAGACTCGAAGGGCAAGAAGCTTGTATTCTACATCGATGACCCAGTCTCCAGTCTAGATAGCAATCACATTTTTTTTGTATTCAGCCTTATCGAGAATCTAATTGCTAGGCCAGAAGAGGATGCTGACGGCAATAATGTCTTGGACGCCGAGGGCAAACCCGTTTATCGCTACGAACAGCTCTTTATATCGACACACAATTTGGAGTTTCTCAAGTATCTGAAGAAGCTTTCGAGGCCAAAAAAGAACCACGAGCATTTCCTTATCGTTGGGAAGGAAAACTCCAGCACGCTCGAACTGATGCCCTCCTACCTCAAGAACTACATCACGGAATTCAACTACCTGTTTGGCGAGATATACACGTGCTCAGATCCAGCGAACGCAGCCACAGAGTACCATTGCTTTTATAACTTCGGGAACAACCTAAGGAAGTTCCT
This sequence comes from uncultured Desulfobacterales bacterium, assembly GCA_965195235.1. Taxonomy (GTDB): domain Bacteria; phylum Desulfobacterota; class Desulfobacteria; order Desulfobacterales; family ETH-SRB1; genus Desulfaltia. The sequence goes on from CBDAFK010000050.1 coordinate 13,091, forward strand.
CGAAGCCTTCCTGTTCTTCAAGTACCCCTTTTCGGTTAGCGACCAACAGGATTACAATCGGAGGATTGAAAAGTTCTTCAAGGATGATCCAAACACTGAGCCACTGGTGCAGAGATTGACAAACGAGTTCTCCCACCTTGGAGGAATCTTTGACCGAAGCATTCAACCTATTGATCACGCCGAGATCTGTAAGCTGGCAAAATTCGTGCTAAAGAAAATCAAGGACAATGACTGTGATCAATTTGAATGCTTGTTGGAAAGCATTGATAAGCCAGATCCATTTAGTGCAAGCTCTTTCAGCGGATCGCAAAAACCGCGCCCGCTGAAGAGCAGCGGTGTAAAAAGGTGATTATTTCTTATGACCAGTGAAGCCGATAAAAAAGAAAAAGATCCTCAGGATATAATGAAAAAGCGTATAGACTGGCTGTTTTCTTCATATATTCAACATGATATTTCAGATGAATTAAAAGATATTGCAGACTTTTATTCATTCATAGCAGAAAGGATTAACCCAAGAACTTTTACAATAGAAATACGGCCGGATTTAATCCAATGTTTTGAGTCAGTTTACCTCTTGCTACTTGACAAAATTCGAATTTATCCTGACACAATTCAAAACCAAATTGCAACTATTACAAGAGAAAATCATATTTGCGATATTATGGCCGTCGCTGGGAGTATAGACACTAAAGATTTAACACGAATAAGGTTTAAAGATTCTTTTCAAGCATTTATAGAACTTTTTCCCTTTTTTGGAAATAAATTTAGGATACGTATAGAGAGTGGCGAATATATCGATATCACAAGAAAAAGTCTTTTTAATCTTAAAGTGGCGCTCAATAGATTATCAAGCATTTTAACTTATGCTGCATCGATAAAACTAATTGATTATGACGAGTCATTTTATAAATTTAAAAAGAATTATGACCCTGATTTAATAGATAAAAGCAAGCTTCTTGCTTTCATCAATATCCTTCGTGTTCAGGTTAATAATAATCCAGATAGTAAAGAAAAAGATATAATACTTGATAAATTAGAAAATATTGAAACGGAGCTGCGTCGCTCTAAGGCTAGATGGGGGATTGTTATCACTGGCTTTTTCATTCTATTTGGTTTTCTTGCAGACTTAAAGACTATTGAACCTGATATCTATAAAGAACCATATGCAATTGTTCAAAAAGTTATAGCAACAATGCATCATGATGGAGTTGTTAGTTCTAAGCCCCCGCAACTACTTGAAAACAAAAAATCTGAAAATTCAGAAACAGAGCATATTGAACAACCGCGAGTAGTGCTACGTCCAAAAAGAGAAGATGAATTTGGAGACGATTAGCAATTGCACACCGAACAAAAGCTTTCATCGGAGCGCTAAAAGCCGCGCTCGGTGAAGCTTACCGTTCGCTGTAATAAAAATGAATGATATGAGAAATGGTGTCAAAGCTTGAATTGTGAATAAGGACACCATAGAGTACTTTCATCGGCTGGGTGTCCTCAAAGTACAACAGGAGGACAACCGCCTACACGTTACGAGAAGGAAATATTTGACCTTTGGGAAAAAAGAGGATTGAACAGGGAAGATTTCCACGGGGGCAATCTGATTGCTTTCTTAAAACAACTTAAAGCCTAACTTGGCACAAACATAAGAATATAACCATGGTAAAGCTCTTTTTTTCATACTCCCACAAAGATGAAGCACTCAGGGATGAATTGGGGATTCATTTGGCGTCATTAAAGCGACAAGGGGTTCTCACAACTTGGCACGACAGAAGAATAGGCGCCGGCAACGAATTTGATCATAGCATTAGCGAACATCTCGAGTCTGCCGACATTGTGCTTCTTTTAATAAGTCCATATTTTATAGCCTCCGATTATTGCTTTGAAGTTGAAATGAAACGAGCCTTGGAAAGGCATGAAAACAAAGGATCAATTGTAATTCCAGTTATCTTGCATCCTTGCGATTGGCATGACATGCCCTTCGGTAAATTACTAGCAAGCCCAACAGATGGTAAACCAATTTCAAAGTTTCCAAATCTACACGATGGATTCCTTGAGGTTACTAAGGCCGTGAAGGATGCTGCTGCGAGAATATGTCCTGCCGTCCTTAAGAAAACACCAACTTTAAACCCTCAGACTCAAACAGCGAAGCTTGTAACTGCACATTCTATCAGGTCGAGCAATCTAAGAATTAAAAAACCTTTCACGGACCATGATAAAGATATTTTTTTGACCAAGGCATTTGAATATATTGCAAACTACTTTGAGGGATCATTACTCGAGTTGAAAGAAAGAAATCCGGAGGTTGAGACAAACTTTCGTCGTATTGATGCAAACAATTTTTCAGCAACTATTTACATGAATGGCTCAGAGGATAGTCATTGTAAAATCTGGCTGGGAGAGAAAGGAACTTTCTCATCAGGCATTATGTATTCAACAGGTGGCCATGGAAATAGCTACAATGAGTCCCTATCAGTTGAAGATGATGGCCACACCATGTATTTAAAACCATTAGGAATGTCCTTCCACCAGCAAGGGAAAAATGATCAATTGTCTTTTGAGGGTGGCGCTGAATATTACTGGAGCATGCTTATTAAATATCTCCAATAGCAAAAAAATGAAAAATCACCCAACAAAAGGGTGCAGTGGATGCGGAAAACATAAGAACTATGGTGTCAAAGCTTGAATTGTGAATAAAGGAAAGTATATCCAAAACTCACAACATTACTAAACTGGCAACATAATGACACCGATTCTCGTTATAGGCCGCAAATTGTGCTTGGAGCAGAAATAATGAAATCGAAAAAGTTTGAAGTAAAAATATACTACTCAGGCTTTTGCACTTATCAGATTGAAGCAAAAGATGATGTAGAAGCAATTATAAAAGCCAGGAATCGGCAAATTGATAGTATTGAGCTATTATCTAACCTTGAAAATTGGAAAGAAGCTGATACAGTGGAATTAAATGGTGTTCAGAATATTTGGGACTAAACTATTCAACTTAATTCATGATGTGCAATATGTTATTCGGGTTACATACTGAGAAAATCACCGAATCCGAAATCGAAAAAATCGCCATCGAACTCCTTGAAAAGCAGGGCTACCAATACATCTACGCTCCTTCCATTGCCCCGGACGGCAAAAAAACCTTGGGAATATTTAGATGAAAAAAAATAAAAAAA
>CBDAFK010000051.1:0-7956 GCA_965195235.1 uncultured Desulfobacterales bacterium
ACCACGATCTTTCAGCGAGCAGCGATGAGACATACAAAGGGCTTAAACTGTTTTCCGATGTTATTGAGCTGGTTGAAAAAAACTATGTTGACGAGGTTGACACAAAAAAATTAATTCAAAAGGCTGTTCAGGGAATGGTAAGCAGCCTCGACCCTCATTCTGCATTGCTTCCGCCTGAGGCTTTTGAAGAGTTGCAGATCGGGACCCATGGTGAATTCGGCGGCATCGGTATAGTTATAACCATGCAAAAAGGTGTCCTTACCGTTATATCCCCAATTGAAGGTACCCCTGCTTACAAGGCAGGAATAAAGGCCGGAGATAAAATTGTCAAGGTAAACGGGGAATTAACCGGAGATATGATGCTCTGGGAAGCTGTCAGGAAGATGAGAGGTCCGAAAGGAGAGAAGGTAGTTATAACAATAATAAGGAAGGGAGTATTAAAACCGATAGATTTCGAGCTGATTCGTGATATTATTCCGATTATAAGCGTAAAATCGCTTGTTTTGCAACCAGGATACGGATACATCTGGATTACTAATTTTCAGGACAACACAACTGACAACCTTAAACTGGCCCTCACAAAGCTTGAATCCGGTGATGTTCCCTTAAAAGGGCTTGTTCTCGATCTTCGAGATAATCCGGGCGGACTTCTTAACCAGTCAATTTCGGTGACAGATCTGTTTCTTGAAAAAGGTAAAATTGTATCCATCAAAGGACGGCTGGGAAAACATACAAAAATTTTCAGGGCTCATCCAAACAAGATAAAACGGGATTATCCTATTGCTGTGCTGATTAACGGAGGAAGCGCCAGCGCATCCGAAATTGTGGCCGGGGCGCTTCAGGATCATAAAAAAGCCATTATCGTCGGGACTACCTCTTTTGGCAAAGGATCTGTTCAAACAGTAGAAGCTTTAAGAGACGGATATGGGCTTAAATTTACAATCGCCAGATATTATACCCCGAGCGGAAGATCTATTCAGGCACAGGGTATTATACCTGATATAGAGGTAAAACAGAGCGTTAGAGATCGGGAAGAGAATGATGAGGGCCTGATGAAGGAAAAGGATTTAAAAAACCATCTTGAAGCAGAGCCGGATGTAAAAAAAGATGCCGGTGAAAAAGAGGATATCAGGAAGAAACACAAACATCCTAAGGTTAAATCCATACATGAATCTCTTACGCTTGAAGGGTTGCTTGAAGACAACCAGGTTATGCGCGCCCTTGATATCCTTAGAAGTTATGACATTTTAAGCAGTTAAATGACTACAAAAAGAAAGAAAACAAAAAAAATATTTTCCAGCAAGGATAAAGATAGAAAAACCTATTTAAAAAAGGCGATTGCAGGACTGTCTCTATTGGTGCTGCTGGTGCTTGTCGCCGGTTTTCTGGCGCATTACATATTGTTGCGCAAGCAACCTGCACAGTTAGCCAAAAAAATTCCAATCCACAAAACACCTGTTTTTGAAATATATCCCAAAGAAGAAAAGGTGTTACGCAAGCCGGATTATAAACCAAAGCCTGTGCCAAAAGGTCTGCCAAAAGTGGCAATTATTATAGATGATATTGGATATGAACGAAGAGTTGCTGAAAAATTTTTAAGCCTTGATGCTGTGCTTACCTTTTCCGTGTTCCCACATGGCCCTTTCCAGCAAAGAATTGTCAGGAAGGCCCATGCAAAAGGGCTTGAAATTATGCTTCACCTGCCGATGGAGCCTGATGGATATCCTGAGGTTGACCCTGGGCCTGACGCTTTACTTACATCCATGTCTCCTGATGAACTTATCGATCAGCTCAATAAAAACCTGGATGCCGTTCCTTTAATTAAAGGGGTGAACAACCATATGGGTTCAAAGATGACAACCGAATCCACCCGGATGTATCAAATCTTTTCCGTGCTGAAAAAGAGAAGGCTCTTTTTTGTTGATAGTCGCACAACACCTGAAAGCATTTGCAAACCCTCGGCTCGTCTGCTTCAAATTCCTTTTGTCGAGCGGGATGTCTTTCTTGATCATGTGCAGAAGGCTGATTTTATTCGCAGGCAAATAAAAGAATTGATTCGCATTGCCGAAATTCACGGCACAGCCGTAGGGATTGCGCATCCGCATCTAATCACATATGAGGTTTTTCGTGAAGAACTCCCCGAACTTCAAAAAAAGGTACGCCTTGTTCCTGCCTCAAGTCTTGTACATATCATCGGTTAGCCAAATACCAATTATCTGCATGAGGATTAAATAATGAAAATAGGGATTATCGGTCTTCCCGGATCAGGAAAAACAACTATATTTGAAGCATTAACCCGCAATATAATTGAAGCGGGGCATAAAAGGGAAACCAGTATAGGCACAATCAGTGTGCCTGATAAACGTGTTGATATATTAAGCGATATGTATAAACCAAAAAAGACTATTTATGCCCAGGTTGCATATTTTCTGCCTTGCCTTCAAGGACACAGCAAAGAAACAGCAAAAGATTATAGTATCTGGAATGAAATAAGAGATTGTGACGCTTTGATACATGTGGTGCGGAATTTCAGCGGATACGGTTTTAAGCCCTTTGATCTATATAACGATTTTTTCAATTTTGAGCAGGAAATGATTCTTGCCGATCTTATTGTTGTGGAAAAGCGTCTTAAGCGGATTGAATTAGAGAAACAAAGGCACAGAAAAATCGATCAGGAAGAACTTGCTCTTTTAATTGAATGCCAGAAAAATCTTGAAAACGAAATCCCGCTTAGAAAAAATCCTGACTTTGCTTCTGCGCCCGCTCTTAAAGGTTTTGCCTTTGTTTCAGCCAAACCCGTGCTTGTTCTCTTTAATAACGAAGACGATGATGATAGCCTGCCCGATCTGAAAGATATAACTTCCATGGAAAGTTGCATGATAATAAGGGGAAAATTAGAACAGGAACTTGCCCAGATGACTGATGAAGAGGCAGAAGATTTTCTTTCAGAATTTAACATCACGGCATCTGCTATGGACAGAGTGATCAGCCAATCATACGAACTCCAAGGACTTATATCTTTTTTTACAGTGGGTGAAGACGAAGTGAGGGCATGGACAATAAAGAAAGGAACTTTTGCCCTTGACGCGGCCGGTGTAATCCATACAGACATAAAAAAAGGATTTATACGCGCAGAGGTAGTTTCGTATGAGGATTTGATAAAGGCCGGCACATATCATGAAGCAAGAAAAAATGCTGCTGTGAGGCTTGAAGGAAAAACCTACGAAGTGCAGGATGGAGATATAATCAACTTCCGCTTTAATGTTTGACCCGCAATACATAGCCGGCCATCAAATTCAATGCCTTCTGGATGCCGGATCAAGTCCGGCATGACGATTCTGAGACTTTTTATGAGTTCATCAGGAATGGAAAATGAATAATTACTCCCGGGGAAAATAAAAATGGATATTAAACAATCTTTTGAAATACTTGAATTGGACCGTGGTGCATCGACAGATGAAATCAAACAGTCCTATAAAGACATAGTCACTGTTTGGCATCCGGACCGGTTTCCTAACAATTCCCGTCTGAAACAAAAGGCTGAGGAGAAATTAAAAGAGGTGAATGTGGCATATGACACATTGAACTCCTACTTGTCCTCAAAACAACGGATGGAGCCAAAGCAGGAAAAGACTGGAGCTGATGTCAAGACTGAAAATGCCCAACCCGATGCCGCAGCATATGATAAAACAGAAGCCGTGGTTGAAGCGGGCACAGGTATTGTTTTAAGCCTGTGGTCCCGTGTTTCTTCATTATTTCAAAGTATGGTGACAGACGTAAAGACCGGGATTGAGCAAGGGAGGCTGGGCCAATCGCAAAGAGGCGGCAGTCGCGGCGGAAGAAGCAGAAGAAGAGACAAAGGTATGGGAAGGTGTGGTGGAGGTAGAGGTAGAGGAAAAGGTCGTGGCTGATCATCTAATCCAATGGACATCCCCTAATTTCCTCCCCAGATTGTGGCGGCATTTCGGCGACTGGGGCTCTGTGAGCAAGCAGGCACCGGGATGCGATGGTGTTGAATCAATGGCAGGCATTGGGACACCCTGAGCCGGAGTACGATAATAACCGCTCGCGCAAGACCTTTGAAATGTGTCTGCCTTTAGCAAAAGACCAGATTACCGAACAAGTCACGGGTGAAGTCACCCCACCAGTCATCCCACCAGTGAAACGATTGATAGACTTGCTTGGTGAAAAGGGAAAACTGGGAGCAGGGGCAATTCGTGAAGCTCTTGGATTGAAAGACCGCACCCATGTACGTAATACCTATATAGTGCCGGCTTTGGAAGCAGAACTCATTGAATACACCATTCCGGAAAAACCTAACAGCCGCCTTCAGAAGTACAGGCTTACAGATAAGGGCAAAGAATGGGTTGAACAGAACCAGGCGGAAAAATGAATATGCTCGATTATGAATTTCTTAACAGACAGGAAAAGGACGAAGTACCATATATGTTTTCAAGAAAAAATAGTTTGCTGGGAATCTATCGAAAAGGGTTTATAGCTGATGAATGAGGTTATTGAAGTATGAGAAAGAAAAAGGGAACCCATGTTGTAAAAACATACAACAAGTACATTTCCGGCGATCTTATCAGTGATATTCGCAGACTCATTGAAACTGCCAGGCAAGATGTTGCTGTTACAGTTAACGCCAGCTTGACCATTCTTTACTGGCAGATCGGCAATCGGATTCTGCATGATATTTTGAAGGAAAAGCGTGCAAAATATGGCGAAGAAATTTTGCCGACACTGTCGGCAAAATTGGTTCCGGAATTCGGCAGTGGGTTTAGTGTCAGAAATATATCAAGGATGGTGTTGAATGGGGGTCGGGCCACGCTATCTTATTAATATTTATGGATTATCGCTCCAAAAATAGGTGTTTTTTGCTCTTAACTCGCTATTTTCTGGGGTAAAATCACTATTGTAAGCAACCTGTGCTTCACGAAGATGATATAATCCTCCCGACTCCTCAACCTTTCGGCCCTTTGCCCGAATGCCGAGTTTCTCTTTTATTCCTTCTGCTTATGTGAAACACTCTTTTATGTTCAGATTCATTTTTTTGATAGAGCAAGACAGCGGATTATATATGGAAGTCAACAATAAAACTTCCAAGCTCAACCCTAAACTTCCACCACAATTAGTTGTAAATGTTAAGGCGATGTAACATGAACTTCAGAGGGACTTCCGTTCGTGCAGAAAGTGCATTAGCCAGGCACGCTCTGAATGATATCTCGTAAAATTATGAAGATGCGTTTCGTTATACACGAACATCACGCTCGGCAACTCCACTATGATTTTCGGTTGGAAATAGAAGAGGTCTTGAAATCGTGGGCTATACCCAAAGGTCCGTCTATGACCCCGTCCATTAAGAGACTTGCAGTTATGGTGGATGACCATTCATTAGAATACATTGATTTTGAAGGGATCATCCCGGAAGGTAACTATGGGGCAGGTGCAGTGGTTATCTGGGATGCAGGGACTTACAGCCTCCTTGAGGACGACGATCCCGTAAAAGCTCTTGAAAGCGGAAAGATTGTAATGGAACTTAATGGAAAAATTCTTAAAGGAGGGTTCACATTGGTCAAAATGAAAGGACATGGCGAAAAGAACTGGTTGCTGATTAAGAAAAAAGATAGATATAGCCAAGACAAGTGGACTCTTCAAAAGGCGTTGACAGATGAAAAGAAAAGCAGTCTGCGAGAAAAAAAGCCTCCATGTGATATATAACCTGTGGGAATTTGCAGGACGTCCATTTGTAAATCAGTTATCGGCTTAGGATCTTGATAATATGATAAAATATGACACATAATTATTCAAAACCAGTTCGTAAAAAGTTGCGGGAGCTGGTCGGTCTTGCGCATGAGCGCGAATTGAGCGGGGTATAGGAAAACGATTTCCTTGTCTGCAGAGCGGTCAAGCCGGGTTCTTTGTCCAGGTATGGAATCGCCAACTTCAGCGGGTGTATAGTTTTTTTGTTTATGCTTTTGTTTCTTGACAGGGCTTGCGTATTTTGTTAATTGATACAAAAAATAAGGGAATGTGGGGAAGTTAATATTAATTTTGTAAATTTTGGAGGTTTGATATGGCAGTTTATATTTTTGGGCATAAAAGTCCTGACAGCGATGCCGTGTGTGCGGCCATTGCTCTGGCTGATCTTAAAACCAAGCTTGGTGTAGAGGCCGTTCCTGCAATGCAGGGGGATCCCACTCCTGAGACAAAGTTTATTCTGGACAGATTTGGTTTTAGCGCTCCTGAATTTTTAAGCAGCGGCGCTGGCAAACAGGTTATTCTTGTTGACCATTCCGACCTTGCTCAGAGTCTTGATGACCTGAAAGAGGCGGAAATTCTTGGGATCGTGGATCATCACAAGCTCGGTGATGTAACCACATCTAGTCCGCTTGAAGCATGGATCTGGCCGGTTGGCTGTAGCTGTACAGTGATAAAGGCCATGTACGGGTTTTTTGGTGTGGAGATCCCCAAAGACATCGCAGGGATAATGCTTTGCTCTATCTTAAGCGACACCGTTATCTTTAAGTCAGTCACATGCACAGACCAGGACAAGGAGGCTGCAGAGGCTCTGGGCAAAATTGCCGGTGAGTCTGATTTAAAAGCTCTTGGCATGGAAATGTTCACGGTCAAGTCAGCCGTTGAAGGCACCCCCACCAGAGAGCTGGTCTTCCGCGACTTTAAGGACTTTAATATGAGCGGAACTAAGGTTGGGATTGGTCAGCTCGAGGTTGTTGATCTGGCTATTCTGGATGCTGTCAAACCGGCTCTGGCTGAAGAAATCAAAGCAGTCAAGGCTGAAGAAGGCAGGCATTCTGTTTTTCTTTTATTGACCGATATCATGAAAGAAGGTTCTGAAATGCTGATAGCGTCTGATGATCCTTCCGTGGTTGAAAAGGCTTTTGGCGTAGCGCCCAAAGAGAACAAGGTATGGCTGGACGGTGTTATGAGCCGTAAAAAACAGGTTGTTCCCAATTTTGAAAAGGCCTTTGCCGGCTAACAGTTTAAACAGTTATCACCAAAAGCCCTGCATGTTTTTGTTTTGCATGCAGGGCTTTTTTAATGGTTTCCCTTATAACCAACATACAATACCGCAATTCCAAGCGCTAATTTTTTCCATTTGACATCTTGAAATCCTGCCTGACGTATTGTTGCGGCAAATGAATAAGGATCTGGAAAATTTTCAACAGAACAGGGAAGATATTGATATGCCCTTAGATTTTTTGAAAACAGCCATCCTATAACAGGTAGGATTTTTCTAAAATAAAAATGGAACAAGGCCGGCAACAATCCTTTTTCAGGAAAGGCCAATTCAAGCACAACAATCATCCCGTTGCTCGTTAACGCGTCATAAAAAACCTGTAAAGCCGACAACTTGTCAATAATGTTCCTGATGCCAAATGCAATTGTAACAGCATCAAAGGTTTCTGCCTTAAACGGAAGATTCAATGCGTTTCCGGAAATTAGATGAATATTTGAGCCAGCATGCATATTTTTTATTTTGTCCCTGGCAAGCATGAGCATGGATGTTGAAAAATCGATTCCATAAACTTTTACAGACGGCCCTTTTTGCCGCATTATTTCAAGGAGAACATCGCCGGTTCCGCAGGCCACATCCAGCAATAGCCCGTCGGCAGGAACCTTTATTTCAGACACCATCATCCTTCTCCAGTAAACATCCTGTCTGCAGCTTAAAAGACGGTTTAACAGATCATATCTTGGCGCTATTTGTTCAAACATCTGCCTTACAAAGGGAAGCTCTACATTCTTCATTGACAACCATGCCTTATGCATTATTTTTTTAAGTTAAGTATATCTATATCATATCAAAAAGGCCATAGCAACATGAGCTCCATAACAATATCAGGAAACTAAATGACTGCTAAACGTGATTACTATGAAATACTTGGCGTAAACCGCAATGCCTCTGAAGGTGAAATAAAGACTGTTTACCGC
>CBDAFK010000052.1:0-1895 GCA_965195235.1 uncultured Desulfobacterales bacterium
GTCGATGCGGGCCTGCGGAACGTCCATAAATAAGTAAATAACCTGACAAAGGCACACTGTAACGGACAGGTTTTCATTCTTGACAGACAGATTTACCGAACCATTAGAACGCCCAACCATGCAATGAACACAGACGCCTAATATCGTGCGGCTTTTACTGGCGTAGTAGTAAGGGCTTTGGTGGGGAAGCCCAAAAATATTAATTTTTGCAACGGCGCTGGTTATTGCTGCCGTTCGATTTCAAAAAGGGAATAGACATGACTGAGACATCACAAGAAGGTCGGAAATATGGAGCTAGGGTTTTCAAGGTGTCGAATGATACCCTTTTGATTAAGCAAACGGTAAAGAGCGGGAAAGGGCAAAACAATCCCTACGTTATTGATGGGCAGAAAGAAAAGCACGTAAGTCTCGATGATGATGCACAAATTGCATCAACTGTCCGTGACGCAATGGAAGGAAAGCTCTCCGCTGGAAAACAATAAAGCCGAATCAAGGGATCGATTCTACGGTGGAAAAAAGAAGAGATGTTTTTATTTTGATGAAAAAATGCTACATTATTGCTGGACCTAATGGGGCAGGAAAAACGACATTTGCTAATGAGTTTCTTCCCATTGAGGCGGAGTGCTTAAATTTTATCAATGCAGACTTGATTGCTCAGGGTTTATCTCCTTTCCAGCCAGATAAAATAGCTATCGAGGCTGGAAGATTAATGATTAAACATATTGATGATTGCGTTAGAAAAAATGAATCTTTTGCGTTTGAAACAACACTTGGCGGCAGGATACATAAAGAAGATAAAGAGCTGGAAATTGCAGCACTATGAAATCATAATTTATTATCTCAAATTGCCATCAGTTGATTTCGCTGTCGAACGTGTGAAATTGAGAATTGCCCAAGGTGGACATAATGTTCCTGAACAGGACATCAAGCGACGATTTGATAAAGGTTGGAGTAATTTCCAAAAAATTTATAAATCCCTGGCTGACTCCTGGATTGTGTTTGATACATCAGGAAAAGAGCCTGTGATTCTTGACGAGTCGGAGTAGAATAATGAAAGAACATAAGAAATATGCAGTTATAGGACTAAGAGCTTTACGGCGAGCCTCTGCCAAGGTTGCTGAAAATGCCAGGAAAAATAATTATAGAATACCAATTTGGAAAAATGGTCGAATTGAATATGAAATACCAGAAATAAGCACCGAACAAGCCGGTACACCTGATGCCAAAAGCCGGGGCATTTAAGAAATTGTGGGGTTTTGCTAAGGTTTTTCATTTTTTAAATTTATGTGGTAGCTTTTGGCCCAAATATGCTTCGAGAACTTTCCATTAAAAATTTTACAATAATCGATAACCTGCATATAAGTTTTTCAGATGGACTAACAATATTAAGCGGTGAAACAGGCGCCGGCAAGTCTATAATAATAAATGCGGTAAATCTGCTGCTTGGCAGCAAGGCAACAACAAGATTAATCCGCACAGGATCTGAGGCAGCGGAGCTTGAAGCATTATTTCAAGTTACACCTGAAAGCAGATTAGCCAAAATCATGAAAGAGAAAGGTTTTGATGAATCTGAAGAACTGGTGATCAGAAGAATTATCTCCCGCAAAGTCAGGCACAGAATATATATAAACGGGCGTCTTGCCACCATACAGATGCTGAATTCAATAACAGAAAACTTGGCCAGCATATCAGGTCAACATGCTCATCAAGGGCTTTTAAAAGAGGAGCAGCATCTTTTAATACTCGACCGGTTCGGCGGTTTGATGCCTCAGCGAGCCGAGGTTTACAGGTATTATAATGAAATAGTTCCAATGATAAGGATGCTCCAGGAACTGAAGGCTGCCGAAGATAAGCAGGATGAACATATCAGATTGCTTGAGTTCCAGAAAAAAGAG
>CBDAFK010000053.1:0-9411 GCA_965195235.1 uncultured Desulfobacterales bacterium
GCTTAAAAGAAAAAGATCAGGTGAAGAACTTGATTATGCTCCGAGAATACCGGTTATTAGTAAATTCATTGAAACTGAGTTAAGCCGACTTGAGCAAAACAAACCTGACAAAACAGAGCTTAAAGACTATTCTGAGCTTAATAAAGTATTCCGAAAAATTATATGCAATTGAACATCCAAAAATCATGACGCAAGGATAAATGCTTTTCATATCATAACGAAGGATTGGAGACATCCTCGGCAAATTAGACAAATACTAAACTTTACGGCTATCGGCGGTAAAAAAATCGCAAAGGAAAACCAATGGTTACTTCTTGACGATATAAACTTATAAACTGAGGAACGTCCCATAGATTTCCCTGAATAGTGAGTAGGCGCATCGAATCTTAATAATTGTGTTGGAAAGATATCTAATCCTGTGATATATTATAAAAATAGAAACTTTTTTAATACGAAGTGTTAATCGTATGCCTTACTTTTCTAAAAACGAAATATGAGTATATAGTCTTAGGCAAAATGTTTTAATGCTTAATCTAAAAAAACAGAGCATAAAAGAACTGGATAAATTAAAGCTCAAGACATTAGCGAAAGTATATGACTTGATAACCGAACTAAAGCGGTCGAATCAGACCTAGAAAAGTAAAAGGACTGCCGCTGATTATATAAAAGTGAGAGAGGCGTTGAAACAATGCAAGGGGTCTCTATCTGACTAATGAAATGCGAATATATTCCAGTAGTTGATCTTTTTGCCGGAGAAATCTAGGGGGACGTCTAGGGGGACGGGGTTGAATTTAGGCGTTTCTTTTGTTTGTGGTAATGAAGTCACATGCCACGTCACGCCAAATGAAAAAGAAACGCCCAAATTCAACCCCGTCCTCCTTTATGCATAAACTAATGAGCGTCCCGAAAGCCGGTTATTGAGGACCATTCCTTGATCCTCTTTTTGTGAAAGGGCGGCAGGTTCCTTCAAAATTCAGCCGCCGTTTTCTCATAATAAAAAAGCCTCTGCAAAGAGGCTTATTTAATCCGATAATCTTTCTCTATTTGTCAACGTAATCTGAAAATTTACCTGTGTTTTCCGCTCATTTATTGTGGCATTCTACACCCAGCCCCCCTCCAGCGGCTTGTTCTGCATTTTTAGATAAACGCTTCTATCCCTTTTCTTTCGATTATATCTAATAATTTTTTTGATGCACCTGTAGGTTTTTTGTTACCTTGCTCCCATTTTTGTACGGTTGAAGGGCTAATATTAAAAATACTTGCTAAAGCTGCTTGGCTTAGGCTGAATTTACTTCGAATAGAAACAATTTTTTCAGGAGAATATTCCTGTACCTCTGGAATGCAAAGTTTCTCAATGTTTTTCATAGTTATTGCATCTACCAACCCACTTTTATATAAATCTTTAACAGTGTTCGTAACTGATTTGGCAATTGATTTTCTCATGACTTCACCTCAATGGCGATAAAATCAGCTTTTGGCCTCAAAGATGACGCTTTTAATGTTCCAAAATAGTTCTCACTCTGGAAAAAGTGGTAAGTGGAAAAGAAAAATCTCTTCTCTGCTCTCATCATAGCTTGCTCGATTTATACCTAACTTTAAACCGCACGACTCTGCCCATCTGCCAGAATTTCCTTGGCGGATTTTGATTTTTTAGCGTTCATTTTTGCTACCTTTAATTAACCCATTAAACCTTCAGCTACGCTGATGGTCCTATCTTTGCTATGCGGGTAAGTGAGAGAATGCTTTTTCACCGTCCGCTTCGCTTAGTTCTGGATCAGATGTCCAAAAATAAACCACACCTGACTGAAAAAAGGGGTTTAAAATAGCATAGATATCAATTCGATAGCGAGTTAGTTACTGACTTATGGATGTCCCGCAGATCTACACTCATTCTTGGATAGCTTCATAGTAGAACTATTGCTTACAAATTTGTAAATATTATATTTGTTAATCACAAATTTGCAATATCCTGTTTTTATCTTTCTCCCTCTAATACGCATATCTTACTGAATTAACACCTTCTTTTGTTCATATACTTTTTTGGTATATTTATTGCTGTTAAATAAGATGAACTTGTAAAAAGTACCAAAACCGTCATACCGGACTTGATCCGGTATCCAAAAGTTGTTAAATTTATTAGATAGTGCTAAAAATTAGTGCTGACGCTTCACTACGTGTCACTTCGTGTCACTACGTGCCCGGCTTGTCTGCCACAGACACGGCTTTCGCGTGCGGCGCACCCGCCGTGCACGCGCCCGTCGCGGCAGCGGCGCTTGCGCCGCGTGCGGGAATGACGGGAAAAGGTATTTTTTGACTTTTTACGAGTTTATCAAATAAAGTATATTAAACTTTATTTTTGGGATAATGGTATTGCGCAAAACAAATATAAAAAACAGGTACGAACATGCCTCGAAAATACTCCTCAAGAGGAGGAATGGGCTGATTTCAAGCTTCTTAAAAGGAAAAGAGCCTGATTTTTTAGAGAGTAATGCTCAGATCTTAGACGATTATTTTTTTGAAAGTTTTGAAAAAAGCATGGTCGGACCCAGTATGGAAATAAATAAAAACCCCTATGCAATCATTGCTGTTGGTGGTTACGGAAGGAAGGAACAGTGCGTCAATTCAGATGTTGATCTTCTTTTTCTTTTCAAAAAAAGGATTCCTGACAGGACCGACGAGCTGATCCGTGAAATTCTCTACCCGCTCTGGGATATCGGCCTCGATATCGGATATGCTACGAGATCGCTTAAAGAATCAGTGAAATTGGCGGGTGAGGACTTTGAAGCGTTAACCTCGATCCTGGACGGCCGTTATATATGTGGAATATCCCTTCTATATTCAGAGCTTATGGAACTACTTCGTAAAAAGGTCATCCTGAAACAATCCAACAAAATTGTTACATGGCTCATCGAAAATAACAGGAAACGCCATCGGCATTTCGGAGACTCTACATATCTTCTTGAACCAAACTTAAAGGAGGGTCAGGGAGGGTTAAGAGATTACCACACAATGCTCTGGATCGCCCGGATAAAATACAACCTGAAGGAGCCCAGAGACCTTGAATATTTTGGCTGTCTTTCGCAAGACGAGTTCCAGACCCTGACAAAAGCCCTTTCCTTTATATGGGATGTAAGAAACCGTTTGCATTACATGACCGGAAGAAAATGTGACCAATTATACTTTGAGTATCAACCGAAACTTGCCGGCTCTTTGAAGTTCAAGAAAAAAGAGGCTCTACAGCCTGTTGAACGATTTCTGGGAAAGCTGCACGGCGAAATGGAATTTATTAAACAGCAAAATCTTATGTTTCTTTACGAACATGAGACTGCAAAAAAAGGCTTTCGTATAAAAAGAAAGATTGCAAAATCAACCGGCATAAACGGTCTGGAAGTAGAAAGGGATATGCTTAACTTTACTTCTTCCGAAGAAATCCTTAAATCTCCGGGTCTTTTAATAAAAATATTTGAAGAAAACGCGCGACTTGAAGTGCCGCTGAGTATCGAGGCTAAAAGGCTTGTAAAAGAATTTGCCTATATGGTTAACGAGGATTTCAGAACCTCCGCTTCCGCCGTTAAATCATTTGAAAAAATCCTGGTTACTCATGCTCCGACATTCAATGTACTGAATGAAATGATGAATACCGGCTTTCTGGCAAAATTTATTCCGGAAATCAAAGCAATAGTTAATAGAATCCAGTACGACGAATATCACATCTATCCTGTGGATAAGCATTTGCTGCGCACGGTTCAGACAATAAAAAATTTCGGTACATCAAAGGATACCTCTAATGACCCATTATACGGCAAGCTGTATAAACAATTAACCGGCAAGAAATTATTGCTGTGGGCGGCTCTTCTTCACGATATCGGAAAAAGGGAACCAGGCGCGGGTCATTCACATAGAGGCGCTCTAATGGTCTGGCCTATACTGACTGCAAAACATTTAAAGCCCGAGGCTATTGAAACAGTTGCATTTTTAGTGGAAAACCATCTCCTTCTAATCAAAACTGCAACGAGAAGAGATATTAATGATGAGCAAACCGCAATTTCATGCGCCAGAAAGATTAAGGATGTAAAACGTCTCAAAATGCTCTATCTTCTGACAGTTGCCGACTCTATCTCAACCGGGCCAAAGGCATGGTCCAGTTGGACTTCGACGCTTTTAGAAAATCTTTTTCTTGAGACCTGTCGTGTTCTGGAAAAAGGTGAGCTGGCAACAGAAGAAGTAATCAAACTTCTTGAAAAGAAAAAAAAGGAGCTTTTTGATTTAACGTCTGCACTGCTGCCTCGCCAGGATCTGGAAATGCTGTTTAATGTGATGTCGCCAAGATACCTTCTGTATGCACCGGCGCAGGATATGCTGGAACATATCAGGCTTTATAAAAGTCTGAGAAAAGCCGATTTTGTCTGGAATGTAATAAAAGCTCATGATTCAAATACCAGAACAGTCACAATCTGCGCTAAAGACCGTCCCGGACTTTTTTCAAGGATCGCAGGAATATTTACCTTAAACAGCCTCGACATTCTCGACGCACAGGCATACACATGGAAAAACAATATCGCTCTTGATATTTTTAAAGTAAAGCCTCCGCGTGATCAGATTTTTGAAGATGAAAAGTGGATAAAAGCAAAGAAAAACCTTGAATCCGCTCTGTCAGGAAAGTTGAATCTTGGTGAAGCTCTCGAGAAAAGAATCTCTGACTATAAAACCTCAAAACCACATGCCCTGATAAGACCGCATCGAATCAATGTGGACAATAAAAGCTCCAGTTTTTTTACTATTATTGAGGTGTTTACCTATGATTTCCCAGGGCTTTTATTTAAGATTACAGATACTCTTTACAGGTGCGGACTCGATATCCGGATTGCCAAAATCGCAACCAAGGTCGATCAGGTAGTTGATATTTTTTATGTCAGCGATTTTGAGGGGCAAAAGGTGGATTCAGACACTCAGATTGATAGAATAAAGGCTGCTATCGAAAAGGTACTGATTGAAACAAACCAAATAATAGCTTGATCAAATTTATTAAAACAACAAAACATGATGAACTTCGTAAAAAGTCAGATTTTGTCAGTGTGTTGTTGTAACTTTTTATGATTTCGTCAAATAATGAGGCAGTAATGAAAAAAATTGAGGCGATCATCAAACCTTTCAAACTGGATGATGTCAAAGAAGCCTTAAATGAAATCGGCATCCAGGGCATGACTGTTTCAGAGGTAAAGGGATATGGACGGCAGAGAGGGCATAAGGAGGTTTATCGCGGGGCCGAATACGTGGTTGACTTTATCCCTAAAATCAAGATCGAAATAGTTGTTGAAGCTGATTTGGCAAATCAAGTAGTAGAAACAATAAAGAAAGCTGCATATACAGGCAAAATAGGAGATGGAAAAATTTTTGTGCTGCCAATAGAGGATGTCGTAAGGGTGCGCACAGGAGAAAAAGGAAAGGATGCAATATAGTGTCTGAACGAAAAGTATTTTTTTTCAATACAGGCAATAGGTTCAGCTTATTTACGTATGTGAAAGTTTGCGAAAAAGCTTTTAGCCGTGAGCTCTTAGCTGAATGTATTATCTGTTTGATTTTTTAAGAACCGCTAATGGATAGAAGCTAACTGCACAGGTCAAACTATTTAACAATTTTTATAATAAGGAGATGCAAATTATGACACCAAAACAGGTACTGGAAATGGCAAAAGAAAATGAGGCTAAGGTTGTTGATTTACGATTTCTGGACTTTCCCGGGGTATGGCAACATTTTACCGTGCCTATATGCGAACTCAATGAGTCCAGCTTTGAAGACGGTTTCGGGTTTGACGGCTCAAGCATCAGGGGATGGCAGCCAATCCATGCCAGCGATATGCTCGTGGTGCCTGATCCTGATACTGCAAAGATAGATCCATTCTTTGAAATTCAGACTCTGGTTCTTATTGGAGATATTGTTGACCCGGTTACGAGGGAGCCTTATTCGCGCGACCCGCGCTATATCGCTAAAAAAGCGGAATTATTTCTAAAAGGCACTGGAATCGGCGACACAGCATATATAGGACCTGAAGCAGAATTTTTTATCTTTGATGATGTTCGCTTTGAGTCATCGACAAACACGGCTTTCTATAAGGTTGATTCTGTAGAAGGAATATGGAACAGCGGCAGAGAAGAATCCCCGAATCTTGGCTATAAACCAAGGCATAAGCAAGGGTACTTTCCTGTTCCGCCCACCGACAAGTTCCAGAATCTTCGAACCGACATGCTTCTTACCCTTGAAAAACTGGGCATAGATGTTGAATGCCAGCACCATGAAGTCGCAACGGCCGGCCAGGCAGAGATAGATATGCGCTTTAAACCGCTTTTACAAATGGGTGATCAGCTCATGTGGTTTAAGTATGTGCTAAAGAACGTTGCCCACGAAGATAATCGCACGGTTACATTTATGCCAAAACCGCTTTTTGGAGATAACGGCACAGGCATGCATATACATATCAGCATATGGAAAGATGGGGAACCAATCTTTGCAGGTGATAAGTATGCCGGGGTTTCTCAGGAAGCTCTTTACGGAATCGGAGGAATATTGAAACACTGCAAAGCGCTGTGTGCCTTTACTAACCCGACCACCAACTCGTATAAACGTCTTGTCCCAGGCTTTGAAGCCCCTGTAAATCTGGCATATTCAAGCCGCAACCGGAGCGCGGCGATTCGCATACCAATGTACTCTGCGGCGCCAAAGGCAAAACGGCTTGAATTCAGAACCCCTGATCCATCCTGTAACGGTTACCTGGCCTTTTCAGCAATTCTAATGGCTGTATTAGACGGTATCGAAAACAGGATAGACCCTGGTGAACCGCTGGACAAAGATATATACAGCCTTCCGCCGGAAGAACTTGCCAACATCCCGTCAGCGCCTGGCTCCCTCGAAGAGGCGCTTGCTGCTTTAAAAGAAGATCACTCTTTTCTGCTAAAAGGTGATGTTTTTACACAGGATGTTATTGATACGTGGATTAAATACAAGACTGAAAACGAAGTAAATCCTATTAAACTGCGGCCCCATCCCCATGAATTCATGCTTTACTTCGATATATAGGCTTTAAAAAACCCTGTCCCTTAGGGGCAGGGTTTTTCGACTGCTGGTATTTCCTGGACTTTTCTAAGCTTTCTTTCAATAGCTCTCGTGCGAACTTGCGCCTGATCAATAGTGCTTGTAGCTTCCTTAAGTTTTTTCCTGGTTTTGGCCAGCACATCGCCAAATCTCCCAAATTCTGTTTTAACAGCGCCCAAAAGTTCCCAGACTTCGCTGGAACGCTTTTCTATTGCAAGTGTTCTGAAGCCCATATGCAGGCTGTTTAGCAATGCCGCCAGAGTTGTTGGGCCGGTAACATTAATACGGTATTCCCGCTGCAAAAAATCGCACAAACCCGGCATGCGTAATACCTCTGCATACAACCCTTCCACAGGTAAAAACATAATGCCGAAATCTGTGGTATTGGGAGGGTCAAGATACTTTTCCTTAATATTCCTGGCTTCCGCCTTTATACGAATTTCCAGATTTTTCATCGATCTTTCAGCCAGCTCTTTATCTGCCGCCTCCTGCGCATCTATCAGGCGCTGGTAATCCTCCTGGGGAAATTTGGAGTCAATAGGCATCCAGACAATCTGTTCCTTATCAGTGCCCTGCCCTGGCAATTTAATGGCAAATTCAACCCTGTCATTGCTATTTTTCTTTGTTGCCACATTAATACCATATTGATCCGGAGTTAAAATCTGTTCCAGGATATTGCCTAACTGGATTTCCCCCCAGGTACCGCGCGTCTTCACATTGGTTAATACTTTCTTCAGGTCACCAACGCCTGTAGCGAGGCTGCGCATTTCTCCCAAACCTTTATACACCTGCTCAAGCCGTTCACTGACCTGTTTAAAGGACTCACCGAGACGAGCTTCAAGTGTTGACTGAAGTTTCTCATCAACAATTACCCTCATCTGATCCAGCTTTCTGCTGTTATCTTCCTGAAGCGATCTCAACTGATTTTCCAGGGTCCCGCGCATTGCGTTGAATTTTTCTTCATGGAGTTTGGTCATATCGCCCAGCAGTTTTGAAAAGGAATCAAGCTGATCTTTCTGCATTCCAGCATTTTCCGTCATACGCTTAAGCAGGGAATCACTGGAATCCTTCAGATATCTGCTCAGTTCTTCCCTGACATCTTTAGAATTCCTCGCTGTTTCCCCCCTGTTTAGAGCTATTTCTTCCTTTACAATGCGGCTGGTATCCTCCTGCCCGTTTTTCAGAACATCAAACCAGACCGCAATCTTTTTTATCCATTCATCCGATTTATCTTTGTTGAGAATTAAAAGCAGGATAATAGAAAGAACGGAAAGAAGGATAATAGAAATTAATAAAATATTAGTCATTAAGCATTACTTTTAGATATCGTCAAATAGTTGAGTGGGAAAATGGCGGCTATATCATTATTTAATGTCCGGCATAAGCGTCCATTTTATTACCCAGGAATGGCTATCTGGATACTCATCCAAACACACAATTCCTCCATTCTGGAATTTTATCACCGGCCTGGCAATAGACCCTGTAATCAGAAAAGAAACCAATTTTTCCATAAAAGGCAAATGTCCTACAAGCATAAGATCTTCTCCGCTGCTTATGTTAGCAGCAAAACTTGCAACATCATCCATTGGCTTAATTCCGCCAATCTCCTGAACGCCAAGTTCAGGTTGCAGGGCAGATGCAAATATATCGGCGGTTTGCCGCGCCCTTTTTTTGCTGCTGTGCTTAATGTATGATACATTAACGCCGTATTTCTTAGCCGCATCCGCTATACGCTTAACATCCAGGACTCCTTCATCGGAAAGAC
Organism: uncultured Desulfobacterales bacterium; assembly: GCA_965195235.1. GTDB lineage: Bacteria > Desulfobacterota > Desulfobacteria > Desulfobacterales > ETH-SRB1 > Desulfaltia. The sequence goes on from CBDAFK010000053.1 coordinate 8,855, forward strand.
CTTGTTCAGGATCTTCATACTTTGAAAGGCTCTTGCCATGCTGCACGAGTAAAAGCGCCATAAATTATGCCTCCTTAATAGTTTTTTGCCATCTGAATTTCAATTTTTTATGTTTATCAACATTGACGTTTTGTGTCAAATTTATCTGTTTTTTCTTTACTTAATTATCACCTGGTGCATATTTATTAAAATTTATGAAAAAATTTAAACGTGCTTCAAAAAACCTTAAGCAAGAAATGAAAGGATAACAAAATGGCAGAATCAAAGGATACCATTACTGTTCGGGTTAATATAGAAATGACGACAGCATCCCTTGAGATGATTGTTGAAAAGGCAAAAAAAGAGGCGGGTCGTGACGCAAAGGGGATTTATCGCATCGACACCGCAGACAAGGTAGGTGAAATGGTATCTTGTTTTCTTCTGGAAAAGGATTTTGAGGGTTATGTAAGAAAGGGGATTAAGGATTAGCTTATTAGGCTGAAGGCTATTAGGCTATTAGGAAGGGATCAGAGGTCGGAGATCCCGCATTTACTATAAAGCTTATTTAAGATTTTATT
>CBDAFK010000054.1:0-2607 GCA_965195235.1 uncultured Desulfobacterales bacterium
TGAGGTGGCCATTATTGAAAAAGGGGCTGAAATAGGATCACACGCTTTGAGCGGAGCTGTTTTAAATCCTGTTGCATTAAAGGAGCTTATCCCTGATTTTCTTGAAAGAGGATGCCCGGTTGAAACAACTGTAAGAGAAGACGAATTTTACTTTCTCACCAGAAACAGATATTATCGCCTCCCTTATACACCGCGATATATGCAAAACAAAGACTTTTACATTATAAGCCTTTCCCGGTTCACAAGATGGCTTGCTGGAATTGCCGAAGAGCTTGGAGTAAATATATTTCCTGGTTTTGCGGGTAAAGAGGTTTTGTATGCTCTGGATCAGAAGAGTATAATCGGGGTACGCACAGGAGACAAGGGGCTGGGAAAAGATGGGTCCAGCAAGGACAACTTTGAGCCCGGAATAGATCTATTAGCCAAAGTAACTGTATTCGGTGAAGGGGCAAAAGGAAGCCTTATGCAGGATATTGCAAACAAGCTTGATATCTTTTCAGGAAATATGCCGCAGGTCTTTGAAACAGGCATCAAAGAGGTTATTCAACTGCCTGAAAACAACTATTTTAAGACCAGCAAGGGTAATGATATTCATACATTCGGCTATCCGCTGGGCATTAATACACCGGGCGGCGGTTTTATATATGAAATGGAGGATAACAAAGCTTCTCTGGGATTTCTTGCAGGTCTTTCATATCAGGAGCCTATGCTTGATCTGTATGACGAGTTCATTAAATTCAAACAACATCCTCTTGTATCAAAAATAATTAAAAACGGCAGGGTAATCGAACAGGGAGCAAGGACCGTTTCCTCCGGAGGATATTATACTATTCCCAGACTTGCTGTTAATGGCGGACTATTCATCGGCGGCAGCGCATCAATGCAGAATACTCCGGGGCTAAAGGGCATACATGTTTCCATGAAATCCGGTATGCTGGCAGCAGAGGCAATAATAAAAGCCTGCGAAAAAAGCAGCTTTACACAGGAAGCGCTCGGTAATTATCATGAATTGTTTGAAAAAAGCTGGTTAAAAGAAGAAATTTATGAAGGGAGAAATTTTTCCCAGGCCATGTCAAAAAAAGGATTGATAAAATTTATACATCTTGGCGCTCAATATTTCACAAAAGGACGCGGAATATGTGACAAAATGCCTGTTAAAGAAGATTACAGAACCCTGCGGCCTGTAAAAGCGGATATTAAAGACTTTAAAGGTATAGGTCCTGATAAAAAGCTTTTTGACGGTGTTTTATATGTTGACAAACTTACCGGAGTTTATCTGTCCAAGACCATACACAGAGAGGACCAGCCATGTCACATTATTATTCATGATCAAAATCTGTGCATGAATGAATGTTATATTACCTATCAATGCCCCTGCACAAGATTCTGTCCGGGTAATGTTTACGAAATCGAGGAAAACGGATCGCAAAGGCGGCTTAAACTTAATCCTTCAAATTGCCTTCACTGCAAAACATGCGAAATAAAAGATCCTTACGGAAATATTACCTGGACATGCCCGGAAGGTGGAGACGGACCGGGTTATACGATATTGTAGATGAACGTCCAACATCGAACGAGAAAAGATGAACGTCCAACATCGAATTTTGAATAAGGTATTCTGGCATTTTATAAACCGACGGAGCGGAGCGACATCATTATTCGACGTTCGATGTTCGATGTTCGACGTTGGACGTTCATCTTTTAATATAGGGATTAGCTTATTAGGCTGAAGGCTGTTAGGATCAGATGAACAGCGAAGCGACCTGATTTCTGCCTTGTTGTTTGGCAATATACATCGCCTTGTCCGCTCTTTCAACAAAGCTTGAAACTCTTTCATCAGGGCAATATTCTGTGACACCTATACTTATAGTTACGTTAACTATTTTGCCGGATCCTGGTATAAATTTTTCAGCCTCCGTTAAAGCTCTTATTCTTGGTGCGACAATAAGCGCCTCTTTGCCTTGTGTTTCCGGAAGGATAACAGTAAATTCTTCTCCGCCATATCTATAAGCGGAATCCATTGTTCTAAGACACGACTTGATTATCCAGCCGAGTCTGGTCAGAACCTTGTCACCTTGAAGGTGCCCGTAAGCATCATTGTATTTTTTAAAATTATCAACATCTAAAAATAGAAGTGAAAGTGGATGCTTGTAACGCTTGGATCTGTAAACCTCCAGGTCCAATTGTTTGAAAAAATGCCTTGAATTATAAAGCTGTGTCAGTTCGTCGGTTATTGCAATCTCTTCAAGTTTTTTCAGGATTGTTGTGCGTTCTTTTCTGAGCTGTCTTTCTTTAAATACCTTTTTTAACCTTAGCAGCAGTTCCTTAAAATGCATTGGTTTAAAGATAATTTCGCTTGCGCCTTTGCTGATTGCCTTTTCATAAGAATATTTATCGCTATAACCGGTCATTATGATGACATCTGTATCATAGTTTTTCTTTATTAAGCTTGTAAGCTCGAGACCGTCTATTCCAGGCATCATTATATCGGTTATTGCAACAGAAATATTGTTTGTCTTTAATAATTCGAGAGCCTCCTCGCCGCTGGAAGCAGTGAAAACACTGAATCCCGCCAATTTTACGAATTCGTGCATAGCTTCTCTAATA
>CBDAFK010000055.1:0-3465 GCA_965195235.1 uncultured Desulfobacterales bacterium
GCCGGAGCCATTGTAGCCATGATGCTGCTGACATCTGCGGATGTCATTCTCCGTCTTTTTCGTCATCCTATTCCAGGAACATATGAAATTGTCGGACTGCTTGGAGCTATCGCTATATCCTTTTCATTAGCCTATACTTCAGTTGAAAGAGGACATATTGCTGTTGAGTTTCTTTTTCAAAAATTTCCTAAAAAGGTCCGGCTTTTCATCAGCGCTATCAATGACTTCCTCTGCCTTTTCCTTTTTGGTCTTTTAACCTGGCAAACTATATTACTGGCTTCTGATCTTAAGCAAAGCGGCGAGGTGTCCATGACTCTGCAAATGCCCATATATCCTTACGTTTTTGGAATATCTATCGGCTGTGGGCTTCTTTCCCTAATATTATTAAATGATTTTTTAAAATCTGTAAGCAGGGTGGCGACAAAGTGAGTCCAACTACTGCAGGTCTCATCGGTATTGCCGCCCTTTTGCTGCTGATATTTTCAAGAATGCCTGTCGGCTTTCTCATGGCCCTAATAGGTTTTGTAGGCTTTGGTTATCTCATCTCCTTTGATGCATCGCTAAATTTAATCGCCAAAGATATTTTTTCCGTTTTCGGGTCTTACAATCTAACCGTCATCCCTTTATTTGTGCTAATGGGACAAATTTCCTTTCATGCAGGCATAAGCTCCAGGCTTTTTGACACGGCAAACAAGTTTATCGGCCACCTGCCCGGAGGACTGGCCATCGCCACAATAGGGGCATGCGCCTGCTTTGCCGCAATTTGCGGTTCTACAAATGCAACAGCGGCTACTATGGCGGCTGCGACCCTCCCGGAAATGAAAAGATACAACTATAAACCAATGCTGGCTACCGGAGTAGTTGCGGCAGGTGGAAGCCTTGGCATCCTTGTCCCGCCGAGCGTTATTTTTATCGTATATGGAATCATGACAGAACAATCCATCGGCAAGCTTTTTGTGGCTGGTTTAATGCCAGGTCTAGTCCTGAGCCTCCTGTTTATCATATCTATTGTTATATGGGTACGCATCAAACCGGATCTGGCGCCAAAAAGTCCCAAAACCGGGTTTAAGGAGAAAATGGCCTCGCTTTCAGGTCTAATTGAAACCCTTCTATTGTTTCTGCTGGTTATGGGAGGACTTTTTGCGGGGTTTTTTACTCCGACAGAAGCAGGAGCCATCGGTGCTTTCGGCACTCTAATTCTCGCTGTTGTCAGACGTAACTTAACTTTGCAAGGTTTTGTTACCTCTGTTTTCGAAACAACGAGAATTACCTGTATGATTCTCGTCATTGTTGCAGGCGCCACAATTTTCGGGCATTTCCTGGCAATAACGAGAATTCCTTTTGATATCGCAAACCAGATATCAGGATTTCAATTGCCGCCCTATGCGATCATGTTTTTAATTATACTGGTGTACCTGATAGGCGGGTGTTTTATCGATGCGCTTGCCTTGATAATGCTGACTGTTCCTATTTTCTATCCGGTGGTGAATCAACTTGGTTATGATCCTTTATGGTTTGGCGTGATAATTGTTATGGTAACTCAAATTGGTGTAATAACTCCTCCGGTGGGAATCAACGTCTATGTAGTCAGCGGAGTGGCAAGAGATGTGCCGCTTCATGTTATATTCAAGGGAATTTTGCCGTTTCTTATTGCATTAATTGCAGGCACACTTCTTTTGATTCCTTTTCCACAAATTGCAACATTTCTTCCAGGACTGATGAAATAAGGAGTGTCAAATTTAACTATAGATGGCTAAGTAAAAAGGTTCATATACAAGGCGTAGTAATTTTTCAGGACCGAAGGCATACACATAGTATGTCGAGGGCTTGAAAAATTACTACAACGCAGTAGATGGGACTTTTTACGACGCCATCAATATTTCATATAGTGAAACGGTTCAACAGCCGACATTTCCTCTTCACTTAAAATTTCAAACCCGGCTTTTTCAAGTATCTCCCTGGCCATTTCAAGTTCTTGGACATCAAGTATAATTATAGCTTTTTTCCAGCTTTCCAGCACAAATCCGTAAGAATTTTCAATGTTGATATTTTTGCCGGCAAGCAATTGAACCAGTTTATCAAAAGCTCCGGGTTTATCCTCGATGGGTACGGCAATAATATCTTTTAAATTGACAGAAAGGCCCTCTCTGTCCAGCGCTTTTTGTGCCTGCCTGGGGTGATCAACTATAGCATTAATAATACCGAATTCACCATGAGAGGAAATCGTAATTGATCGAATATTAATCTTTTCCTTTGCAAGAATTTTTGTAACCCTGGCCAGAGTGCCTGGCTTGTTTTCTGCTAATATAGAAAGTTGATAAGCTTTCATATTATGCGCTCCTTTTTAGCCTAAATTGATTACAGCAAAAGGCATTATAACGATAGTTTTGCAAAGCTCTGATTTTGCGTTTCTAAACAGGAAAAGGGACGTTGTTTAGACCCCTTGTTTCGTCTAAGCCAAGCATAATATTCATATTCTGAACAGCCTGGCCTGCGGCGCCTTTAACCAGATTATCGGTTGCGGAAATCAGGATCAGACGGTTATTGCGCCCATCTAATTTAAACCCTATGTCGCAATAATTAGTTCCCCTGACATGCAATGTATCAGGCAGCGTATTGTCATGGCATATACGGATAAAAGGATGGCCTGAATAAAAAGAGGAAATGCAATCCTCTATCTCTTCCGGGCTGGTATTTTTTACAAGGCCGGCATATATCGTTGTGAGCATGCCGCGCGTTATGGGAATAAGGTGAGGCACAAATGTTATTGTCACCGGCCTTTTTGCTTCTGCGCTCAGGATTTCTTCCATTTCAGGGCAATGCCTGTGCTCGGCAACCTTGTATGCCTTGGATGATTCATTTGCCTCGCAAAAGTGGGTTGTCAGCGAAAGTGATCGCCCAGCGCCGCTCACCCCTGATTTTGAATCTGCGATAATTGTATTGATATCCAGAAAATTTTCTTTAAGCAAAGGCACAAGAGGCAAAAGAACGCTGGTAGGATAACATCCTGGATTGCCGATAAGAGAGGCATTTTTAATTTTGTCGAAATAGATTTCGCAAAGGCCGTAAACCGCTTCTTTGAGTAGTTCTTTTGCAGTATGCGGCTGGTAATATGCTTCATACCTTAAAACATCCTTGAACCTGAAGTCAGCGGAAAGATCTATGACCTTTTTCCCGCGCTGGATTAAACCGGGAACGATTTCCATGGGAATACTGTGAGGCAGGGCGATATATATTATATCCACCTTATCGCAAAAGCTGTCCTCATTAAACTCTTCGCAAGCCAGGTTTACAACACCTGCCATCGAGGGATAGATGCTGTCATATTTCATCCCGGCATACTTGCGGGATGTGAGGACTGTGAGTTTAACATCCGGATGCCCGGAAAGTATCCTGACAAGCTCCGCGCCCGCATATCCTGTTGCGCCGATTACGCCGACTCTGATCATATATCCTCCTGTTTAA
>CBDAFK010000056.1:0-6945 GCA_965195235.1 uncultured Desulfobacterales bacterium
CTTGGATTAAGCTCAATTCGATCCATTAAAATCATCACAAGTCCTCCTGAGAAATTTTTCTTATAATACCTTGCCTATGATATTGGTGTCAATTAATTCGTGTCCCATTCAGAACGAGATGGGGGACGTTGCTACTTAACTGCATTAGTCATGTTCATTATTATTAGTATGAATATGAAGGTCACTAATTTGGATAAATTTTGCCATTTACCGCTTCCTATTATTTGAAATTATAGGTAAATTACGACCTTTCTTTGTACGTGAAGGGGGACGTACGTGAAGGGGGACGTCCTTAAATAGTTAAATAACTTTGTTTGGATTAGAACGATTTCTTTCCCTGTCCTTCCTAAAAATACATCCAGCCATAAAAATCAACAAATTTTAATCTTATAGGCTGACTTAATGTTGTACGTATTCAAACAGACAGTTTTTCACAAATTTTGAAACTGTTTTATAATTCGGTGTATTTCTTTCGTCGAGATGTCTCCCTGATCGAGTTTAGAATAGATGGTCACAAGAATAATATCTAGGGTATTGCCTGTTCCCGCAATCTGACTCCAATAAGATCACCTGCCTGTAGTCGCTTAATGATAGGTTTAACATCGGTTCGAATACTGCGATATTTTCTGGCCAGCGTTCGCAAGCTGTGCTTGAATTCCGGAGTGTACTCAACATAAATAGATTGTGGCGAATCAGTCGGCATTAATACCATTCCATAATTCTGACACAGGACGAGTTTCGCCTGCCATTGATTCTTTCCATCCTTGGCGAAAGCTATCCTCAGCAGGCTTTAATGTTACGCTCTCGCGGAATAGACGGACAATCTGAAGAAGGTTAGGCAAATACTCTCCAGGCAACTTTTTTATTTCACAATCCAATTGTTCCTCATATCTCATTGATTTTGTAGCCATAATTAGCCTCCTTACTAAAAATACATTCAGTCATAAAAATCAACAAACTTTATCCTTGGAAGAACCCTGCAGTCCTGCTCAAGCGGGACAAGGAACCTTCGACTGTAAGGAATTCTGTCAATTTTTTTGATTCGCTCGCTAACCCCGTCCCGCTGAAGCGGGACTATGGGGAATGGCTCGCTGTTGCAGTTCAACAAAAAATGTAGATAGTTTTTTTAGCATAAAAGCGTGGAAAATGTAAGCCTGTAGCGAAACAGTCCCATGACACCCTGTGTTTCTTCGCGTACCACTGTCCACCGCAATACTTGGGAATTAGCAACAATAAGCGCTTTGATATACGCAAGGTAATCAGCAGCGTCTTTCACAAGACGGACTCCAGACGTCGGATCTTCTCCAAGATGTCCTGGCGAAGTTACAGACCCGCCCATTCAAAGAAATCCATTCCATCACCCATTTTCCCAGCCTCAAAGCGTTTATAGAACGTAGCGGAGTCCATGCCGTAACGATTTTCCAACTCGCCCATATCGTGATTATACCGATCCAATCGCCGCCGATGCCGGCTTAATGTAACGTCCAACAGTTTTACTAACATCTGGTCCAGTTCAGCAGCATCAAAACAAGTGTACTTGAGGATTTCTATTTTTTGAGATGTATCTATCGACACTTTTTCCATGTTCATCTCTCTATTTTTTAAAAAGGTTTGGCTGGTTTTATTATTGGTTGTAGGGGACGTTGGCACTTTGTCACTTTATTTGCAATATATCCAACAATTTCTTATCCGTGTCATACCAGTGAAATAAATACAAAAATAGATTTCACGGCACAAGAATACTTTTTTACCCATTTCAGCATATCGCAAGGTTTTTCGCAGAGGGACGTTGGCAACTTTGTAAACTTATCGTTCCAGAGACACTTCATACCTTCCGAATTCTCTTCTCTTCTCTTCTCTTCCTCTCTTATGACTGCTTTCCGAAATGGAAAATGAATGCTGCCGCTTAAAGAGCCCTCTATGGTTAGCAGGCATCTATTCTTTTTAATACTGGTTTAGGGCTTCTCACTCACCAGCGTCACCTAAAAATTTGTCAATAACATTTTTTGAATACCAGCGGCCTCTTTTAACCATTTGTTCAGCAATTGGCCGTATTTTGCTTATGATTTTTTTATCTTTTGCCACTTTTAATATGGAAAGTGTTCTAACCACAGGCAAACCAAAATGTTTGGCTATTTGATAACCAGCATTTTCGTCTATGATGACGACGTTTGCATTCATCTGTTTTGCCAATGCAATTGTTTCCGCTTCACCTTTGTCAATATCTTTTCTGAGGAAAACAATGACTTCTTCATTCTGAACTGAAACAACTTCAACCCATTTTAAATCGCTAAAACGTGATCCAGGTTTGTCAAGTGATCTCAATTCCATATCAACAGCTCTGGGTATAAGTATGTGATGAAAAAGTTCCTTCAGAACAAACTCGTACCTAACTAAACAAAGGGATATAATTGGCGTAGCATTGGATATAACAATATTGCTCATGTGATAAGTTTCTCTAGCTCTGCCGCGTCTTTTTTGATTTCTTCAAGTTCTTCATCTGTGTATTGAAAAACAGGTTCATCATTAAAACGTAAATAATCAATGAACTCAAACCTGCTCATCCCCGCCAGATCTGCTGCTTTTCCTAATGAGAGCACTCGCTTTTTATAATAACGAATAGCGGCCTGTCGTCTGATATCTTTGGCAGCCTCACCAGGTGATTTATGGAGATTTAATAATACCTCATGAGGCACTTCTAATTTTACTTCATATGGTTGCATAGTGCTGTCTCCTTAAAATGATTGGTTAAGTGCGGATGAGGGATAGGGGACAAAACCTCGGCCACAAAATGCCCACTCCCTAAGATTCGTTGATCAGAAAGCTCCCTATCCTCTTCCTTTTGTCCCAACAAACCTGTTTTATCTCCACCAGCGCTTCTTACCAGTCCACCCCATTCCAGAGGTCGGATGTCGGAGGTTGGAGATATACTTTCAGTCTTTGGCGAAATCCAACCATGTATCTGTTTCGCTGTTTTCTCCATCTGAATCAGTGAGCTTGCTGATGAAATGGGCTTCGTATCTTCTCTTTGCCCACGCTTCTCTGAGGTTGCTGCATACTAACCGTGATGATCTCCTAATTTGATCTGTCAGAGAATATTTTTCTTCAGGGGGCCATGTTTTGCTGATTTCAAATATCTCCATGGCTAGAGCATAAGCTTCTTTATATACTCTCAAGTCCTTTGCAGATTTTATTATCATTGGCCTAATCACTGAGCTCCGACATCCGACTTCTGACCTCCCTGGCTCGGCGTAGCTTTGCGTAGACGGCTGACCTCCGATCTCTGATTTCTGACCTCTGAAAGAGACCTCTGATTTCTGATTTCCGACTTCTGTCACTTTGCGATCTTTATCGTCCCAAAAAAAACTTTTCGGCGTTCAATTCCCCGGGCCTGCCCGACATCGGCTTCGCCTTCAGGCGAGGCGGGCGGGCATCAAGTCTGGCTTGGCGTGGCATAAAGTTAACGATTCCGAGTTTAGGATATAGTTAAATTTTCATTTGGTGGTTTTGTCCATACTGGATCGGGAATATCAACAGTGGTCATTTCGATGCCAGGCTCAAAAGGCACTTCGGTATCCAGCATATCTTCAGCGCCAACCCGTAAAGATTTAATAAGTTCCTGTTTTGTTTTCTCTTGTGCATTTACTCCGGGCAAATCAATAAGCCAGCCAATCCACCATTCACCAGATTTTTTTATAACTGCTCTGTATTTCATATTATCACCTCACAAAGGGTATATCCAAATCCTTGCAAATTTTCCTTGCTAATTCATCAACAACTTCATTATGTCTCGGGACCTCTGTTTTTAATCTTCCTTTTTGATAGATACTGTGTTGCTGCCTTCCCGCAACAAAAATCCATCATATTTTTTGATATGCTTTATAAGTTGCTTTCTTTTCATATAATTACGCTGCTGGGTATATTGAGACTTTGAGGGTCTTTACGGTACGCTCTCAAGTTTTAAACTTATCTTTTATTTTGACCCTGGTTGAATGGTTTTCAAATTCAACAGGGCAAGCAGGCAAGGCTTCGCCTGAAGCTTCGCCCATGCAAGTTTTACAGCCCCGATTAAATGGCCAGTGATAGCTGAATTTAACGGGGTAAAGATTTTTTTGTTATTTATTTTGAAGAATAATCCGCCTGCGGTGGAGAGAAAGCTAAAGGATACTAATTTCCAAGTCGGCACGGGTTAATCCCTCTGCATTAGACATCGAGGGATGTTATGAGTTTGTTACTCTGACAATCGATAGATTTTTGGGGGATGGATCATATGTTAAAGAAGAAAGTTATATTGCCTGGCTCCATGAATAATTCTTCGTATCTGAACTGTATTAGCTTTCACCACATAAAATACAAGATATTTTCCAATTATCAGTATCCTATATCCCATTTTCTTTAGTCGATCATCTTTTGAAACTACGCCCAATTCCGGATTAAAGGCTAATTGAGAAATTGAGTGATTAAACTTTTCAAGCATAGAAACAGCAGCAGATGGATTATCCATCATAATGTAATCAAAAATATCATCCAAATCATTTTCTGCTGTAGGTAAGTACCTGATTTCAAAAGGAACGCTCAACTGATTTTCTCTCTTAGCTTCTTCATAAGTTTTTCATGAGTGATTCCCAGCTCACCAGATGCATCTAAAGCCTCTGCTTCTCCAAGTTTATAATATAATTCAAGTAAGCGCTGAAAACGCTCATAATGCGCCTGGCTCATAACTACCATATCGCCTTTCCCATTTCGTGTTATAAATACGGGTTGGTCCTCACTATGGCAAAGCTCAGATATTTCCATAGCCCGATTACGCAGATCAGATATAGGTCTAATTAATGGCATAATCCCTCCTATCATAATTATTATAATATATTATCATAATAATGATATTTGTAAAGCAGAAAATCTAATCAATAAAAACCTCGTTGTTAGGTCGAGAGGGAGGACGCCAATAAAAGGCCCGGGGTTAAACCTACACTTTTCACATAATAGTTCACCGCAGAGTTAATCCGTAGGAAGTCAAGTAAAATTTTGGGGTATGTTATGCCCAAAAACAATATTTAATTTCTGTCTGGATTAATCTGTTTAATCGAGCATTTTTATTGCTCTTATAGCTGTTCTTTGACAAATCGGTAAAACCTGTACTATTTGGTTTTTTCTTGTTATGATACAAGTTCTGGAACGGGAGCATCGATCCCGAACTTAGTGTCGTTAACACTATGGGACGGCTTTCGTTCCAGTCTTTTTTTGTTTTGCCGTCTGGATATTGGAGCCTTCGAATCATAATCCTGAAAACGTCGGCTCTCATCCCTTTTGCCGGCTGGTTTCTTTTTGAACGACCGCCGCCTGTTATTCAAGTCTATTTGCGGATCGAACGGCTTTCCGTGTTTAAGCATACCATAAATGATCCGAAGAATTTTGTGCATGCAGAGCCCTATAGCAGCCATTTTTTCCATCCCTTTTTCTATACGTTCCAAGTAGATGCTTCGGATAAGAGGGTTGGATCGAACGGCAGTTAGCGCCACCATGAACAGGATTTTGCGTGGTTCTTTTCGTCCTTTTTTGCTCATACGGAAACCGCCACTGCCATCTCCGCTGATTTTATAGATTGGGTGAATGCCAAAGAATGAAGCAAGTTTTTTAACGGTCTTGAAGCGCTCTATAGCCTGAATCTCAAGAATCAGTCCGACTGCGGATGAATCGCTTATGCCGGTAAAGGTCTTGAGAATATCGACTTCAGGGATTGGGCATTCTTTAATCATGAGCTCTGCTTGTTCATCGATTATTTTCTTTAAGTTAAGAATCTGTTTTGCCGTTGCAGAAACAAGTTTTTCTGTTATTCGGTCCGAAGCAGAAGCTACGCTTCGTTTGGCGCTGATTATCAGCTCCTGCGCCCGCTCTGATGTCACATAGGGAATTTGAGACACGGCCGGCACCCTGGCTTTAGATAATCTGGCTGCGGTCGGGTATTTCAGCAGCAGCTTTAAAACCCAGCCCGGCGTACCGTCCTTGCAAAAGGCCAGCAATTCAGTGTTGGCAGTATAGAGAAGGGATTCCAACTGATTCAGCAATTGAGTACTTTGCTTGGTCAGCATCTTTATGAACCCCCACTGCTTTCTCAAGCTTGCCATTTGATCCTCTTGCTGATAAGTCACTTTTTCAGGGTGTGTGATCAAATACTCGGCAATGCTTTGAGCACTGATCTTGTCCGTGTTGTTTCGCTTCAAGTCGGCTTTGCTGTTGTGCATGACTCCAAGCGGATTCAAACGGGCTGTTTGAATATTCAAAGTGCTTTGAAACTTAACCAATGTATTGTACCAGTTGTTTTCATATCCGCCGGTACTTTCAACAGCAGCGAACAGGTTTGCTCCTGAATGAGCCGCCAGGAACCGGCTGAGGATGTCATAGAGATGACTCTGTCCCTCAAATGTGTCATCGAGTTGAAAGTTTTTCATAACCTGTTGCTTTCTTGAATCCAGAATCACGAAATCAGCGTACCCTTTGCTAACATCGCTGCCCAAGTAAAATGATTGCATTTGAAAACCTCCTTTTTGGTAAAATAGATGCCAGGAATCATCAGCCTTGTCACTTTACGGTGTCATGCACCAAGTTAATCCCCGACTTAAACCTGGCGGAAGGAAGAAACTCTGCGACGGGCTCGGAGCCCAAGCTGCGATCCTTCTCTTCCGCTATAATGATTGGTTTTACCGATAAAAGAAAGCTTTTCGTTTTCGTATTACTATAAGAGGATGGAGAATATCCCTGCCCTCTCGTTTTAATTTTATTTTCTTTAACTTTGAACATACAAGCCGCAGAGAACGCAAAGAAGTTTATTTTTTTAAATTGTCGTGAGAGGCGACAATTTAAAAACTAAGCTGTTTAACTAAATACAATATATCTTCGAATGATAATCTTAATAATGCGTTTCTTTTTGTTTTCCGTCCTCTC
>CBDAFK010000057.1:0-3960 GCA_965195235.1 uncultured Desulfobacterales bacterium
TGGTATAGAACTTAGTTCGCTTCGCTCACAATTGGTCGAGTAGTCGAGTAGTCGAGTGATCGAGTGGTTAAAGGACTCTTACAACTCGACAACTCGACTATTTAACTACTCGACTAAAGTCGAAGGAGGAGAATGTTTTTCAAAGGAAAAATAATTTGGATTATTTTTGCAATATTGTGGTTTTTGGCTTTTTTATCAGCATGTGGCTACAGGTTTGCCGGCGGCGGAAGCCTTCCGTCAGGCATAAAGAGTGTTTGCGTCACAATTCTTGCAAACCGCACCTCTGAAACCGGAGTTGAGAATACATTTACAAATGATCTTATCTATGAATTTACAAGAAACGGCAAAATCGCAAGCATAGACAAGGCCGATGCTCTACTTTCCGGTGTTATCAGATCAATGAGTATTGAGACAATATCCCACAGAGGAGCCCACACCTCCCTTGAAAGACGGGTAACATTTACACTTGATTTGAAATTAACAGATAAGGACGGCAGGATAATTTGGTCTGCAAAAGGTGTTTCCGGCAACGAGGCATATGATGTGGAGTCTGACAAGCTGAAAACAGAGCAAAAAAGACGCAGTGCAATTTCAACTCTTTCAGAAAGGCTTGCAGAAAAGGTTTATAACAGTTTAACAGAGGATTTTTAGGCGATTGAGTTTACCAAACCGGCAAGGCGGGAAATTTTTCGAGATGCGGTTTTTTTATGGATAGTTCCTTTTTTTGCCGCTTTGTCGATAATAGATTGCGCTTGATTAAGTTTGTTTAAAACTGTTTCATTCGACTCTTTACCTGCGGCAAGCCGCACATCCTTGACAATGTTTTTAACCTTGGTTTTTGTCATCTTGTTGCGTATACGCCTTTGTTCATTCTGGCGCGCCCGTTTTAATGCAGATTTATGCTCGGCCAACTTATAAAACTCCTTTCTCTATAGTTAAAAACTTTTTAGCTACATAAGATTAAAAGGCATGTCAAGTTAAATTTGACAGAAATTTACAAACTCATTATGTGGTTAACCTGAGGCAGCGGACAATTAAATTTAAGAACGGCTGAAACTCGCTCATAAGTGAGCGTAAAGAAATAACTTAGAGCAATCCTTTTATAAAAAGCTTGCTAAAGCCGACATTCTCCGACTCATAGAAAATTTTATTCGGTCGTCGTTCTTTCTTAACGCTCACTAACATGCTCAAGCAGTCAGCCGTTTTAAATTTAACTGCCCGCCAGATCAGGTTGTTGCCAAGTTATTTTTTGAGCTTGTAAATTCCTGATTAATAAATTCTGATATCATCTTATTAAGGAGGAAGTTATGGTTGAAGTTACAAACGCGGCAACAACGAAGATTGGTGAATATTTTAAAGGGAGAGAGATATCGCCGGTTCGGATTTTTTTAGACGAGGGAGGATGAGGCGGCCCTTCTTTTGGTTTGGCTCTGGATGAGTTAAGAGATACAGATGTTGCTTATGATATTGACGGATTTACGTATGTTGCCGATAAAAATTTTATAGAAAAAGTACAACCTATAAAAATTGATTTTAATTATTTTGGGTTTAAAATAACATCGGAGATGGATTTAGGGGGCGGCTGTTCGAGCTGCACCACTGCTGGTTCCTGCTGTTCTTGATAAAAGATGTGTTTCAAAAAAAGGGCATTACCATAGGGTGTTGCCCTTTTTTATTGTCCATTGAAAACGAATCATGATAAAAATTTAAGATTGTGGATCCTATAACACACATAACCGCAGGTGTTTTAAGCTCCCAGGTTGTAGGCAAACCCTTTAGCAGGCGCTTTATAATATTGTTTTGCATTATTGCGGCATGGTTGCCTGATATAGACAACCTGGTCACATTTCTCGGACCTGAGTTGTATCTGATCCATCATCGGGGGATAACCCATTCCTTTGCAGGAGGCCTTATTCTTTCGATGCTGCTGGTTGCCATCTTCAGGCTTTTTATAAAATCTTTTCCAATCATCAAAGGATTAATTATATCCTTTTCCATGATCCTGCTTCATATATATCTCGATCTTGCAACATCATACGGCACCCAGATATTTTATCCTTTTAATAACAGCAGATACTCCTTAGACGCAGTTTATATCGTGGATCTGTTTTACACATTTTCAATAGCAGGTATCTGCTTTCTTTCATTTCGGAGCAAAAGCCACCAAAAGCGGATTGCAGCAATAGGACTTGCCTGGCTCTTTATATATCCTGTTATATGTCTTGGCATAAGACATACGGTTTTATATCGTGTTGAAAGCGAGTTTCAGAGAAACAGGATTTCATTTGAGAAGGTGCATATTTCACCGGAACTCTTTACACCGTTGTTCTGGAAGGTTATTGTTGAAGATAGAAAGACTTATAAGATAGCCGGCTTTAACATTTTCAACACCTGCGGAACAAAAAGTTTTATTAAATTTGATAAGGCCGGACCGGATATGTTTAAAAGGTTTGGGGAATACGCTTCTATTTTTAATACATACGCCTGGTTTGCAAGCTATCCGGTGATGAAAACCGAAAAATCGGGTCAATGCCAATTAATTACATTCGGTGATTTAAGGTTTTACAGCACTATTGGCTTTGTACGAAAATTATTGAAAAATAATGAGCCACCCTTTTCATTGACCGCAAGGGTGAATGAAGGCCGTAAGGTGATGGAATATTATTACTATAAACCCGGTGGAACCAAAGTAATACAGCACCTGGAATAATAAAAATAAAACGGGCAGGCAAAGTATGATGAATTCGTAAAAAGTCGGATTCATCAGGTTTTAGGCTTTAGGTAGTTGGCAGGGCAGGGCTTTAGCCCTGCAAATTAATAGCAAAGCTAAAGCTTTGCCCTACAGTTTTTGTGTGATAATGGGAATTCGACTTTTTACGAATTTATCAAGTTTAATTGAGGAGGTGTTTTTATGGCGGATTTAATGGAAGTAATTAAGGAAAGAAGAAGCATCCGCGACTACGAGGAAAAAGATATTCCCGTGGAGCTTGTAAACAGGGTTCTTGATGCTGTAAGATGGACGCCATCATGGGTCAACACTCAGTGCTGGGAGGTTATTGTTGTAAAAGACAAGATAATTAAGGAAAAGCTCCAGGCTACGATTTCCAAAGGAAACCGTGCCGCAAAGTCCATTGTGGCTGCGCCGGTGGTTCTTGCCATTTGCGGCAGGCTTGAGAAATCAGGATATTATAAAGACAAAGTTTCGACAAAATTTGGAGACTGGTATATGTTTGACCTCGGGCTTGCCACGCAGAATCTCTGTCTTATGGCCCATTATCTTGGGCTTGGGACAGTGATAGTTGGCCTGTTTGACCATGACAGGGCTAAACAGATATTAAATGTGCCCGAAGGCTATGAATTGGTTGTTCTTATACCGATGGGGTATCCTGCCAAAACGCCATCAGCGCCAAAACGCAGGGAGATAGAGGAGTTTACGCATTACGATAAATTTTGAAGTAGGGGCCGATGCCCCATAAGCGCTAAGTTATTTTGTATAGGTTCACAGGTTGCATTTATGCCATACAGGGTTGTTTTGAAAGATGAACGTCCAACATCGAACGTCCAACATCGAATGAAAAAACAAACACCCAATACCCAACATTCAACCACGCGTGGTTTCTTTTCAGCCGTTTTGATACTCGTAACGAAAATCTTAATTAATTCCTCTGTTTCCTCATCTTTTCCATTCAAAATTCGATGTTGAACGTTCGATGTTCGATGTTCATTTTTTTTCATTGTCCAGCGCCTTCCGCGCTTTGCGCGCCAGATCTTCGGTTGAAAAAGGCTTTTCAAGAAAATTCAGCCCCGGCTCTAGAACACCGTGATGAAAAATAGCATCATCCGTGTATCCTGACGTATAGATCACCATCGTCTGTGGATATAGAGGCTGCAGCCGTTCTGCGGCTTCCCGTCCGCCCATCTTCGGCATTACCACATCGGTTATCATAAGATGAATCTAAC